>NZ_JAJKHN010000012.1:0-89259 GCF_020982715.1 Bacteroides sp. 1_1_30 | reverse complement strand
ATTTTTTTAATCTTCCGCAAAGATAGTTCACTTGCGCGTATTAACATAACATATCCACAGGGTTTTCGGACTGACCCGCTTTTTGAGGTCCTTTTTCTGTCGTAGGCAGGTAAGAAAAAAGCCCCTTAAACCATTGGTTTAAAGAGCTTTGTCTTAGATTGTCGGAGTATTTTCATTTCTCCTATGTGATCCGCCTGGGGCTCGAACCCAGGACCCCAACATTAAAAGTGTTGTGCTCTACCTGCTGAGCTAGCGAATCAATCCTTATTTGCGAATCAGTTATTTCCTGATTGCGGGTGCAAAGGTAGTTACTTTTATTTAATTTGCAAGCATTACGTAGAAAAAAGTTTCAATTATTTTTCCTCGTTGTGGCTTGTTTCTTGATTATCAGTAGTTTCTACTTCATCATATTTTATTTTTTTCTTTGTTGATAATAAAGCGTTGGTAGTAGGAGAGCATCAAAGTTGTTAGTGGCAAGGCGATAATCATGCCGAGCATTCCCATTAATGAACCCCAGATAGAAAGAGATAAAAGGATGATGGCAGGATTCAGTCCGGTAATCTTTCCCATGATTTTGGGGACAAGGAAGGTATCCTGTATGATTTGTACGATTGCAAAGACGGCTAATGCACATGCAATGATAATCCAGAAGTTCTGTCCGGTGTCGGCAGCTTTGAGGATTGCCAATAAAATGGTGGGAAGGAAACCAATGATTTGCAAGTAGGGAACCATATTCAATGCTCCGATGAAAAGTCCCAGAGCGATAGCCATGGGGAAATCGATAATCAGGAAACCGATGCTGAAAAGAATACCTACGCAGAAAGCAACCAAAGCCTGTCCACGGAAATATCTGTTCATACCATCCTGTACGTCGTGAACCAGGTTGGAGGCAAACGTACGGTATTTATTGGGTAGCAGATGCAACCATCCTTCAGCTATCGCTTCGTAATCCAATAATATAAAGATTACATATAATAATATAATGAAAGAGGCAAGGATGCTGAATAGAATGTTGAGAGATTCTGCAAGCAAAGTCCACACTCTGGGGACGGTATCCTTGATTGTCGCCAGGATATTCTCTTCACTTAATACACGGTTCAACGCCTGAAGATCAATGTTCTCGTGGATAAATTCAGAAAGGTTCTTAGGTACATTGTTACCGGCTCCATTGGTGAGGTAAGTCACCAACAAATCGTTCATTCTGCCTATTTCCGAAATCATCGGCGGCACTAATAGGTAGAATAAAGTGACTCCGATAACCGTAATGAGGAATAAGGAACAGAAGATGGAAATAATGCGGCTTTTTAATCGTAGCTTATACTGGAAGAATTTGACTAACGGATAGACCATATAAGCTATCAGCCACGCAATAAAGAAAGGTAATAACACTCCGCTAAGACGTTCCACGAGCATTAATATTCCTACAACTAACACACATCCGATGGAACCGCGTATAAAACTGTCGAATGTTATCTTTTTCCTTTCCATAATCTGTTTCTTTTATAGAGTTTATACTTTCTGCTCATCTTCCCCTCGTGCACGGAGATAACATTCCCTGCACAGAGGCTCATATTCGGCTGTTTCGCCTAAAAGAACCTGTTTCTCATTCTTGACTGTACGATGTGAGAAAGAGGCCAGCTGACCACATTTCACACAGATCGCATGAACTTTGGAGACTTCATCGGCAATGGCGCACAATTGTGGCATAGGTCCAAATGGATTTCCTTTGAAGTCCATATCCAATCCTGCAATGATAACACGGATTCCATTGTTGGCAAGCTGGTTGCATACATCAATCAAACCACTGTCGAAGAACTGTGCTTCATCAATACCTACTACATCTATCTCAGAAGTAAACAGTAAAATGCTGGCTGACGAATCGATGGGAGTGGAGGCGATAGAATGGCTGTCGTGAGAGACTACGTCTTCTTCTGAATAACGGGTGTCGATAGCAGGTTTGAATATCTCGACACGTTGTTTCGCGAATTTCGCTCTCTTCATTCTGCGAATCAATTCCTCTGTCTTTCCGGAGAACATAGAACCGCAGATTACTTCGATCCGGCCTCTTCTTCTAGTCTCCTGTATGTGGTCTTCTGAAAATAATACCATGAGATTTTGTGTTTTCTTGATTAAATAAATATGTGGACAAAGGTAAGCAATTCGATGTGCAAGAACTGTTAAATTATCCATTATTTTAAGTTATTGCATAAATTATTCCTACATTCGCACCGTATAAACAATGGACTGACATGAAACAGAAGCTATTAACAGATATTGAGTTGGATGTTCATGAGTTGAAGTATCTCATGGATTCATTTACCAAGGAGCCGACTCCGACTTTGTCTGAACTGTTGAAGCGGAGCATTACACGGATGCAGGGGCGTTTGGAAGAACTGCAGCAGGAGGTGGATGCTGTTCAGGTAATTTCTCCGTCAGCTGTGGAAGAGACAGCGGAAGAGGAGGATGAAGTTGCCGGGTCTGAAGAGGATTCCCCCGTGATTATACAATCTCTCGAATCGGTTGTTGTGAAAGAAGATGAGGAAGGAGAAGCCATTGTTGCGGAAGAGAAACCTGTCGTAATAGCGGCAGCTGCAGAGACAGCAGAAGCAGCAGCAGCAGAAGAAGCAGCAGCAGCAGCAGCAGAAGAAGAAGAAGAAGAAGAAGAAGAAGAAGAAGGGAAAAAAGAGGAATCGGCAATTGTTGAGGAACCTGTCGTTGAAACTGTTGTGAAAGAGGAAGAACCTAAATCGGCTGTGTTGGGAGAAAGTCTCAAACTGTCTGCCGGCTTGCGACATGCTATCAGTTTGAATGATTCTTTCCGTTTTTCTCGTGAACTGTTCGGAGGCAACACTGATTTGATGAATCGGGTTATCGAACAGATATCAGTAATGAGTTCCTACAAGACTGCAGTCGCATTTCTGTCCTCGAAAGTCGAATTGAATGAAGAAAAGGAGGCGGTGAACGACTTTCTGGAGCTACTAAAGAAATATTTTAATCAATCAGTATAAAACAAAAACAAGATGGGAAAGCTATATGTGGTGCCTACGCCGGTAGGGAATCTGGAGGACATGACTTTTCGGGCTATCAAAGTCCTGAAAGAGGTCGATCTGATTTTGGCGGAGGATACACGTACTTCCGGTATCTTGTTGAAACACTTTGAAATAAAGAATGCAATGCAATCCCACCACAAATTTAATGAACATAAAACGGTGGAAAGTGTTGTTAATAGAATAAAGGCAGGTGAAACGGTGGCACTTATTTCGGATGCCGGAACGCCTGGAATTTCCGATCCCGGATTTCTGGTTGTTCGTGAATGTGTGCGCAACGGTATTGAAGTGCAGTGCTTGCCGGGAGCAACCGCTTTTGTTCCGGCACTCGTAGCATCGGGATTGCCGAACGAGAAGTTCTGCTTCGAGGGATTTCTCCCCCAGAAGAAAGGACGGCAGACACGACTGAAGACATTGGCGGAAGAACACCGCACGATGGTGTTTTATGAATCACCCCACCGTCTGTTGAAGACGTTAACACAGTTTGCCGAATATTTCGGTGCTGAACGTCAGGCAACCGTGTCGCGTGAAATATCCAAACTCCATGAAGAAACAGTTCGGGGCAGTTTGGCTGAATTGATAGAACACTTTACCGCTACCGAACCCCGGGGCGAGATTGTGATAGTATTAGCAGGAATAGATGATTAAATAACTTCATTAAAAAACGTAAAACGTAAACGTATGAAAAAGTTAGCTGTTTTATTTGTATGCGTAGCCTTGTTGGCTTCGTGTGATGGCTTTAAAGGTGGAAGTAAAGACCTGAAAGCTGAAAATGATTCTCTTTTGATGGAACTGAACCAGCGCAACGCTGAACTGGATGATATGATGGGGACTTTCAATGAAGTTCAGGAAGGTTTCCGTAAGATCAATGCTGCCGAAAGCCGTGTTGACTTGCAGCGTGGAACCATCACTGAAAACTCTGCCAGTGCCAAGCAACAGATTGCTTCTGACATCGAATTCATCTCCAAGCAAATGGAAGAAAACAAAGCGCAGATTGCAAAGTTACAGGCACAGTTGAAGAATAGCAATTACAATTCTGCACAGATGAAAAAAGCTGTTGCCGCTTTGACTGCTGAATTGAACGCTAAACAACAGCGTATCGAAGAGCTTCAAACAGAACTGGCTTCCAAGAATATCCGTATTCAGGAATTGGATGCTGCTGTCAGCGATCTGTCTGTAGCAAAAGAAACTCTGGCCGCAGAAAACGAAGCGAAAGCTAAAACCGTTGCAGAACAGGAAAAGAGCCTGAATGCTGCCTGGTTCGTATTTGGTACTAAATCTGAATTGAAAGCTCAAAAGATTCTTCAGAGCGGAGACGTGTTGAAGAGCGCTGATTTCAATAAGGATTATTTCACGCAGATCGATATCCGTACAACCAAAGAAATCAAGTTGTACTCTAAACGTGCTGAATTACTGACTACTCATCCGACCGGTTCTTATGAATTGGTAAAAGATGATAAAGGCCAGTTGACATTGAAGATTACTAATCCTACTGAATTCTGGAGTGTATCCAGATACTTGGTTATCCAGGTAAAATAAGGTAGATATCCCTTTTGAATTGCCAATGTGCTGATTCCTGGATTCAAGAAATTAGCACATTGGCTTTTTTGTTTCTTATTATATAACTACTGATGAAATATAAAAATCTTTTTTTTGATCTTGATGATACCATCTGGGCTTTTTCTCAAAATGCTCGTAACACCTTTGAGGAAGTATATCAGAAATATTCGTTCGACCGCTATTTTGATTCATTCAATCATTATTATACTCTTTATCAACAAAGAAATACCGAACTCTGGGTTGAGTACGGTGAAGGAAAGATAACGAAGGATGAATTGAACAGCCAACGTTTCTTTTATCCTTTACAGGCCGTGGGAGTGAAAGATGAAGCGCTCGCTGAACGGTTTTCGAGAGATTTTTTCGCTATTATCCCTACTAAAAGTGTTTTAATGCCTCATGCAAAGGAGGTATTGGAGTATCTTGCTCCCAAATATAACCTCTATATCCTTTCCAATGGGTTTCGTGAATTGCAATCACGTAAGATGCGTTCGGCAGGAGTGGACGGGTATTTCAGAAAGGTGATTCTCTCGGAAGATCTCGGAGTGCTGAAGCCTTGGCCGGAGATATTCAATTTTGCTTTGTCTGCTACTCAATCCGAGTTGCGCGAATCCTTAATGATTGGTGATAGTTGGGAAGCGGATATAACCGGAGCGCACGGAGTAGGGATGCATCAGGTTTTCTACAATGTGACAGAACGGACAGCTTTCCCTTTCCTCCCTACTTATCACATCCATTCCTTGAAAGAATTAATGGATTTATTATAGGTTTTCTGGATTAAGTCGTATTTTTGTTGCGTTTTAGTTTTGCATAAAATACGATATAATCATGGATAGTACGCTTCTGCCTTTCGCCTTACTTTGTTTCACTTCATTCTTCACGTTGACCAACCCGTTGGGAACGATGCCTGTCTTTCTTACCATGACTCATGGTATGACGGATAAAGAACGTCAGTCTATCGTACGTCGTGCTACTATTGTGTCGTTTATTACATTGATGGTATTTGTCTTTGCCGGGCAGTTTCTTTTCAAGTTCTTCGGTATCTCTACCAATGGTTTCCGTATTGCCGGTGGGGTGATTATCTTCAAGATAGGCTTTGATATGCTTCAAGCCCGCTATACACCGATGAAGTTGAAGGACGAAGAAATCAAAACGTATGCGGATGATATCTCTATTACTCCTCTCGGTATTCCTATGTTATGCGGTCCCGGAGCGATTGCCAATGCAATCGTTTTGATGCAGGATGCGCATTCTTATGAAATGAAGGGGATATTGATAGGTACTATCGCCCTGATTTATCTGCTGACTTTCTTTATTCTTCGTGCTTCCACGAAATTGGTAAAAGTCTTGGGTGAAACGGGTAATAATGTGATGATGCGTCTTATGGGACTGATTCTGATGGTGATTGCAGTGGAATGTTTCGTTAGCGGATTGAAGCCGATTCTGGTAGATATTGTGAGGGAAGGAATGATTCCTTGATGAATAAGAATATGAGGGACGGAGAGTTCCTATAATGAAACTTGCCTCTGTTACAAAAAGATTTGTAGCAGGGGCAAGTGCTTTAAGATACGGTTTTTAGACATTTTGCATGTCTTTATGTTACCTTTCTGTGGCTATTTTCCTTTGGGATATACATAATGTGTATTTGCCCATTTGTTCCATTCGTCTACCAGTTGTTTTAGAATCTTGGGGTTTTCTCTGGACAAATTAACCCGTTCTGTACGGTCTTTCTCTAAGTTGAAAAGTTCCCATACTTTAGAGTTCTGGTCTTTAACGGCTTTCCAGTTTTTCCACCATACTACACAGTTGTCAAAGTGTTCACCAAAAATATATTCGTGCAATTCGGTGTCTGTATTGGTTAGTATCGGTAGCATGCTTGCGCCTTCCAAAGGAATGATCTCATTTCCTCCATGATAAGTCTTCGGATAGGTCGTTTCCGCTGCATCGATGAAGGTTGCCATGATGTCAGGCAGGAAAGCTCTATTGTGTCTTATCTCGCCATTGTATTTTGCATACTTGTCGGGCCAGGAAATAATCAATGGAGTGGAGGTCCCGCCTTCATACGCTCTTACTTTATACTTACGGTATGGAGTATTGCTAACCTGTGCCCATGGCAGGCCATAGGATGGATTTACCCATTCATCCGGATTGTTAATCATATCGATGGTTCCGAAACCTTTCTCACGATGAGGCTCGGCACATGCACCATTATCCGACAAGAAAATAAGTAAGGTGTTATTCAGCTCCCCTTTTTCTTCCAGGTACTTTATTAACCGTCCCACATTATAATCCATGCAATGAACTTGTGCCGCATATACTGACATTCTTCTATCCAGTTCTATTTGTTCATCTTCGGTCAGTTCGGACCATTGGCGACCCTCCCATTGAGCAAGATCCCAATTTTTGTCTACCAATCCCATTTTAATCATACGTTTCAAACGGGCTTCACGTACTTTCTGCCAACCTTTCCGGTACTTGCCTACAAATTTGTCTATATCCTCCTGTTTAGCATGTAACGGCCAATGGGGAGCGTTGTATGCCAGGTAAAGGAAGAACGGATTGTCATCTTTGGGGCGTTCGTCGACAAATTTAATCGCATAATCAGTAAATGCGTCAGTAGTGTAATAAGGTTGTTCCGGTGGAGGCAACTGTTGATTGTCTAAAGTCAGATTGCGATCTCCATGAGGTTGCAGATAACTGCAAGCTCCTGACAAGATACCATAAAAATGATCAAAGCCACGTTGCAACGGCCATTTTTCCTGTCCGTGCATGCCTACATGCCATTTCCCCGACATATAGGTGTGATAACCGGCTTCTTTCAGCACTTCTGCTATGGTGACCGAATTACGGTTCAAGTATCCCATGTATCCGTGCACTCCATGATCTTCGGCAGAATGAGGATCTTCGGACATCATTCCGATACCTGCCTGTTGGGGATAAAGTCCGGTCAGTAGACTGGCACGGGAAGGGCAGGAGCGTCCTGTGTTGCAGAAATGGGTAAAGCGTACTCCTTTTTTTGCCAGATTATCTAGATTGGGCGTAAGAATTTCTCCTCCGTAGCACCCTAGATCGGAATATCCCATATCGTCCACCATGATTAAAACAATGTTGGGCTTTGGGTCATTCTGGGCTGCTGCATGTAGGGACAGTAAGGATGCAGTTCCCATTAATAACATGTTTTTGTTTGTCATATAATTTTGTTTTATTTTTTTTGTCAGTATATTTATTAAATAAATATACTGACAAATTATTTCTTAGATGAATTATTTCAGTCTGAAAATTTCTGAATAGACAGCTTGGTCCGCTCCGTTCGCTTTTACACCGATGCGGGCGAATAGGGCTTTGGCTGACTGTACATTCTGGTTACTCGTAATATCCAGCGAAATATTTGTTACTCCGGGATTTATATTGGATAAATTTTGCCGGGCTATATTCGTGTTCTCGTCAACAAAAGTTGTTTTGCTGACGAGTAGCATTGCCTGGCTTATCTTGGCATCCTGTACTATTTGCTGTATATTGCACGTGCCGGATACGATGTTGTTATCTAATGTGATATTTTCGTCTGATATTGTAAAATAAGGGGTGACTTTTACTTCACATTGTGTTTTTCCTTTTACTTCCACATATATGGTATCGCGGTTATTCACCCAGGGACCGTTTTTGTCTTTAGTTACCAGTTTGTACGGACCATCGAAAAGTACTGCAGAGAAAGTTCCGTCCTGTGTGGCATACACGGTGATAGGATCATGGTTGGCATAACCATCCTGATACAATTGTAGTTGAATACCTCCGTTTGTACCTTTCAAACCGAGTTGTTTTCCCTTATACGTGATTTTCCCTTCCAGAAATGATTCTGGTTCGTCGTAATTGTCTAAACCGCAACTTATGGCAAGCAGGGAAAGTGAAAGCAAAGAAAATATAGTTCTTATTTTTTTCATTGTTTTACAGTTTTATGTTTTACTGATAGGGATTTTTCACTAATAACGGGTTCTTGTTGAGCCAGCTGTTATCGAAGAGGTTATAATAGTTCTTCATCTGGAAATAGCGGGGGTAAGGAACCATGTAGGCTTTCTTTTTGTCGAATACCCACATCTTGTCATTGGCGCTACCCGGATCATTAACCTGATAAGGGAATAGTTCGTAGAGCTGTGCATCCGGATTTTCCGAATTACCATCCCAGATTTCGTGAGCCAGGCGCCAGCGTTTCAGATCCCAGTAACGATGATCTTCCAATGCAAATTCCACCCGATATTCGCGGACAATATCTTCAAATGTGATTGATTCCAGTTCGCTGATGCCGGCGCGTGTACGAACAGGATTGATGTAGTTCAGCGGATCATCTTCTCCGGTTTTATTGAGCTCATAAGCAGCCTCACAAGCTATCATATATGCTTCTGAAATACGGAAACGAGGATACCACATGGTACTCATCTTCGAATTGGTAGAAGCACCGATGGTTTCGTCCAGGAATTTGCGGAAGAAGAAACCTGTTTTGTTTATACGGATTTCATTTGATTCCATTGGTCCGTTGATAGAAGTTATCAGGCGGTTATTGTCATCGTAAGAATCGGCTTTACCTATGATTTCTTTCCAATTTCCGTTTCCGTCGGGCACTTTCTGACCGGCTTGCAACACTACTTCACTTCTTCAAATATAAAGTATATTGATAATCAGTTAGTTACTGTTATCAAGATACAAATGATATGCAAATGTAAGTATAAAACCATATAGAAAAAGTACAAATGGACATTACTTTGTATGATAACATCCTTTTCTACAGATTAAGGGTTAACACAATGTTATACTACTGATATTCAGCATATTGAAGCTGTTCTTCCTTGCATTCAACAAAGAGTGTTAAATTATATTAAATCCTACAGGGCAATTATGATTCGTGCAAAGATAATATTTTGCAGTCAAAGGAAGAAAGACTTCTTGAACCACTTCTATGGTTCTATACTTCTGTTTCTGACGTAAGCTGACCCGTACGGTTTTCGGGTTTTAGACGGACATATATACAGTTTACTTTAGGTTAGCATATATATAAGAGCTAACCAAGGTAAACTAAAGTGTTTTTGTCCTGTAGATACTGCACTTTGTGGACTCTTTTCTCCTTTGACTGCAAAAACCTCTTATAGCCTTATCTCCACCTATAACGTCACTTCACACTGCTGTACCATGCAGTCTGCCATGTACCACCCCATCGGGCTTTGATAAGAATTGTGTTGCAAAGGTACCTGTCATGGCGTTCATCCTGCAAGGTCGGTGCCTGTGGTTTGTCCGTGAAATCTCCACGCTCTGATTGTGGCAGAGGTAGTATTTGACGGCAAAACCTTGCATTGATGAGCCATAACACCTTTTGGGGCAACATAATTCTTTAATCAATCCCGATGGTAGTTGGTTCTACATAAGGGAAGAAAATAAAAATTTTATCTTATGGCTAACATTTGCGACACTCAGTACAAGGTGACAGGCTCACGCAAAGCCGTGGCAGACCTTTGGAACACACTCCAAGAGTTGGAGGTGAACAGTAATAATGTGTATCTGTATCTCTTGGCAGAACACTATGGCATTGACTACGAGAAGAAAGGCATCTCGGTGAGAGGACACATCTATTGGGCAGAGTATGAGGAGAACGTGGAAGACGATTATGCCCTCTTGTCCTTTGACACCGAAAGTGCTTGGTCTTCATGCGACTTGTTCTTTGAGGAGGTGAACAAGGCACTTGGCGATGAACTTTCAATCAGTTGGCGAGAGGTTGAGCCAGGTTGCGACATCTTCTATACGCACGATGAGAACGACTTCTTCCCCGAAGAGTGCTACGTCACTGCATACGGAGAACTCTTTGAGGATTGTGAGGGTGCTTACTCCACCTTTGGTGATGCTATCAAGTTGTGGTGTGAGAAGACTGGTGTCTCACAGGACGGAAGAAGCGAACAGAAGATGATTGACTTCATCAATGAATACGAGTATGAGGCAGAGGACACGAATTTCTGCATCAATCCAATCACATTCGGCTAACAAGGAGGAACGGATATGGCAACGATAGACATGGAGCAGTTGGACGGCGTTGTAGGGTGTTTCTGCACCTTGCTTTATCCCCGAAGAGGTCAGACAGAGGGAACGATTGTCGAGGACTTGGGTTGTGAGGTCATTGTCCAGCTCATCAACGGCAAGGAAGTGACGGAGTACAAGGATGATGTTGTCATCTGTGAATAATCAGGAGAGAGTCTGTTGGCTATGTGGCTTGCAGACTCTTTCTTCCTTTGACTGCAAAAACTCTTTTAGGACAATCCTCCAATGAGGTTATGGCTGTTGTAACTGAAATACCTTGGGAGCAAGTTGTGCGGTTTGCTCACTTGCTCCAGTCCTGTTATAGAAGCGATGCTTCGACACCTGTATAGCGATACGTCGCCAAAGTCCCTTCGCCGTTTTAAGCGTCTCTGTACCTTGTTATAGGAATGGTCATTTCGCCTTTTGGTTTTACTCGTCTGTCTTTTGCGACTCTTCCTTGTCGGACACAGAACTTGGTCTTAGCATGATGACAGTGCTATCGCCAATCCTCTGATGTCTGTCCTCTTTTGGCTTGATGCCTCTATTGCTAAGCTGACCCTTAGGCTTGTCGTTCATCGTGCATCAGTGTTCATGCTCCTCACTCTTCTGATGATACAGCTGTAAGGTCGGATTTCCCGCTTCGTTTCTCCAGGCATACAGCCATAGCAGTGCCCCTGTCTGTTGCATACGGATTGCCTCCTTGCTTACAACCTTTGTTCCATTGTTTGGCCCCGTCTTTTTCTGAATTGAGCTATTTGAAAGCCACTTATTTTTACCATGCAAAGGTAGCGTGATGCTGCGAAGGACTTCCTCCTTCTTGTGTGGCCGCTATCGCTGTGACCAATAAAATAGTGCGTAATCTTCCTTTTTCTCCCTTACCGCCAACGACAAAAAGAGTATTGCGAACGATTTTCATGGTGCTTCCCACATGGTGCCACATCCCTGCTTTTGAATGCATGTAAAAATTAAGTTTCACTTTTAAATTCAATTCAAAATGAAAAAGATCGAGAACAACTTCACAGTTTCAGGTTTCGTAGGTAAGGATGCAGAAATCCGTCAGTTCGCAAACGCCAGCGTAGCACGCTTCTCATTGGCAGTAGGCCGTCAGGAGAAGAACGGCGAGGAAACCAACCGCGTATCGGCTTTCATGAATATGGAGGCATGGCGCAAGAACGAGCACACCGAATCATTCGACAAGCTCACCAAGGGCACGTTGCTCACCGTCGAGGGTTTCTTCAAGCCAGAGGAGTGGACAGACAAGGATGGCGTGAAGCACTCCAGAATCATCATGGTTGCAACCAAGTTCTACGAGTGTCCCGACAAGGAGGAGACTCCTGCGGAAGAGCCGGCCAAGCCAGCAACCAAGAAAGGCAAGAAATAGCCTTTCCTCTCCATAACAAGGCGACCTTCGGGTCGCTTTTGTTTTGCTCAGGGACATCAATCTGCTGTTATAGCGTGTGATAATCTTCTCTAATAACAACCATGTGCATTTATTAACCATAACGGCAACGCCGTCTTCCTTTATTCTAACCACTTCGTCCCTCACCATTTGCGAAACGTCACCAAGATGGTTGGCATACAGATATTCCCGGCTGATGGCGACAAAGTCGCTATTAGCCAAGAAAGACAGTATGCCAAGGTCTGAACGCGAGAGGACTGCCATCTATGCCACAAGATGCCGAAGCCGAGGCTTCTGATAATTGTGTCCTTTACTGGCTATCCACTCGCCTTGATATTCAGACCGTCAATCTTGCGACAGCTTCACTACCCACCCACACCTGCTTTACTATTCTTCTTCTCTTTGACTGCAAAATATTTTCTGTTATAAGCGGTGGTTTCGTCCAAGTGCGTTGTATCGCTTCGCCCCACACCTTCAGAACGGCATTACTGTACGGACACCGCACGAATCCCATGTGACAGGCAGCCAACAATGTCACTATCAGAAACTGACACTTCTGATAACTGCCTTTATTGCTGTCTGGCTGTCCCATTATCGGGCTTCGGCAATGTCCGTGTAATGCCATTCTGCCCACCCATACCACCTTTACCACTAATCAACTGTTTTACAATTTCTCTTCTGCTATACAAGAGGCAGTTCTTGTCCACTCAGGCATATTGAATGTGGCAGACATGTCTGCTACGTCCAATCTGCCTCAGTGTCCTGCGGCAAGGACAAGGCACATTTGTCATGCTGACAGGAGTGCCCGATTTGTCCGTTGCGCAACTGTCTCTTCTTGCCTGATATACGTTACTATCTACTTCTAAATTATACTGCTTTGCCCCACGCCTTTGCGAAGCGTTACATGGTCTGTCGTCATACAGACATCCTTGGCTGATGGCAACACGTTGCTATTAGCCAAAGCTGACAGTATGCCGAAGTACCGACGCGAGAGAATTGTCTGTCCGTGCTACAAGCTATCAAGGCTGAAGCTTTGATGACTTGCATCCCGGTCAGCCAACACACTCGCTTTATGTCGGTACAGCAGACCTGCAAACACTTCACTGCCCACCCTTACTGTTTCAATCTTTCTTCTTACCTCTTTATATATAACACATCATTCCTCTTGCAGCCAATATCAATAATCTTCTTCCAATCAGCGCAGTGGTAGGCATATTTCCTGCAAAGTTAGCCGCGTCTGAGACAATCGTCAAATTCTGCTTGAGGTCTTGTGACTGTGAACAATCTTCCTTTTCCTCGGAAAAGAGTATTCTTCACACATAATTTGTCTTTATGTCTTTTCTTGCGGCTTGTGGGAGCAGAAAATATCCCTCCACAGGCTGAAAGGTCTCGAAAGGAGGGAAGAGAAAGAAACGGTTAAGCGAACGCAGAGGGAATTTATTCACTATGCTGAGCGTAAGTTTCTTCAACGTAGTTAAACAAGTCCAGCGACATGGGCGACAAACTTATTTGTATCACTAAAAATAGAAAGGCAATGAAGATTATCATCCTGCATGATGCTGACGCACGCATCGAGTATCTTGACGTAGCCGACCACCTTCTCGGCTCAGACATCGAGGAGTTCCTCACCAGACAGGGCTTCTCAGTGAACAACATCACATGGCTTGTCACATCGGCAGACCATATCCCAGTGGTTTACCACAAGTATGACATCGACTGCAAGACCGGCGAGGCAACCCACACCAAACGAGAGGCAGAACTGCAAGACCTCACTATCCACGGACAACTCCAGGCATTGCAGCACCGGGAGCAGGACGAGCTGAAAGCGGCTCTTCGCAAGTACGGCACGGAGGTGGACGGAGGCTTTGAGGTGCATTTCGAGGGAGAGCAGCCCATCGTGGCAGGTTATCTCTTTGACGAGCCTCGTGACATCGTCATAGACGCAGCACGTTTGGATGCCGACGGAAACTTGTCGCTTCTTGGAGAGGACAAGGAAGTGAGGGATGGACAATACGACATAGAGCCAAGCGACATATTTGGCGGTCAGTTGGACTATGTCACGTCGAGTATAGGTGCATGGATGAAGTAGGAGCATGTATGACCCAGTGCATCGTATATGACGAGACGACCAAGGAGAGCGAGACCTTTTGCTCATTGACCGCAGCCAAGAAGTGGATGCGAGAGCGCATCAAACAGAAGCATGAGGTAAGCGGACAGAAGTACAGAGTCTATTCCGACGGAGAGTTTGTTAATTGCGGCTCTATCAGTCTCACAGGCAGCAACAAGTCTTTTGTCGCCAATACAAGGCAGACGAAGAAAGGATATTAATAACAAGGTAACGGCAAGCCTAACCAACTTGCCACACATATATTGATATGGAAAAGCAAATATTGAGTTTTAATGACTTGCCATCAGCATTGTCATTAGTAATAAACAAGCTGGAGATTTTAGAAGAAAAGTTTTCCACACTAATGACTCAAATTCAGCCCGATAAGGGATTGGAATGGCTTAGTGTTTCCGAATTGAGTGAGTATCTCCCTACCCATCCAGTTGAACACACAATCTATTGTTGGACAAGCAATAAACAAATACCATTCCATAAGAAGGGGAAACGTATCATGTTCCTCAAATCTGAAATTGATGAGTGGATGCAAGATAACAAGAGTAGGTCACGAGCAGAAATTATGAATGAAGCAATAGCTTATGTTCAATCAACAAGAAAAGTCATTTAAATAACAAGGTAACGGCAAGTCTAACCAACTTGCCACTATAACATTTTCACATTATGATTTACACTCACACTATCGGACGCATCGGAGCAAAGGATTGCCGCGTCATCACAGGTACACACGGAACATTCATGGCTGTTGACATCGCAGTGGACGACTACAGTAAGGGCAAGCAAATCACCACTTGGGTAAGGGTGAAGAGCAGCAAGGAGAACCATATCCGTTTGGCTGAATACCTCACCAAGGGTCGTATGGTGCTTGTGGAAGGCACACTGACTTCTTCCATTTGGACAGACCGCAACGGAGAGAACCACATACAGCATAGCATCATAGCTGACTCCATCGCCTTTGTCAATGCAGGGAAGAAGGATGCAACCGACACACCTGCAACAAAGGCACGCAAGGCAGCCAAGGCAGAGGGCGAGGCTCCCGTACCGCCAGCCGATGCACCGCAGGACAAGAGCGAAGACCTTCCCTTCTGAGGGTAGTATCAACTGAGAGTAGTACGTACTAATCGTAGTAAATCCGCTTTTACTATGGTTAGTATGTACTATCAGTAGTAGAATAGTAAAGTAGTATTCACTAATAGTAGTATCATGTTATGACACAGATAATTGCAGTATTAAATCACAAGGGTGGTGTAGGGAAAAGTACGACCGCAGTAAGCCTTGCGGCAGCTCTGCAACTGAGTAAGAAGAACGTCTTGGCTATTGACATGGATGGACAAGCCAACCTCACGGAAGCCTTGGGATTGTCCATCGAGGAAGAACAGACAGTCTATGGCGCAATGTGTGGACAGTACACCTTGCCGTTGGTCAAGTTGCACAACGGCATCACCGTCTCACCCTCATGCCTTGACCTGTCTGCGGCTGAGTTAGAGCTTATCAGCGAGCCGGGACGGGAGCTTATCTTGAAGGGACTTATCACCAAAGCCATCGCCAAAGAGCATTTCGACTACATCATCATCGACTGTCCACCGTCATTGGGCTTGCTGACCTTGAATGCCCTCACCGCAGCCGACTACATCATCATCCCTGTTCAAGCGCAATACCTTGCCATGAGAGGTATGGCAAAGTTGATGGACATCATCCGCATCGTTCAGGAGCGGCTCAACTCCAACCTTAAAGTGGGCGGCATCGTCATCACCCAGTTCGATCGCCGCAAGACGTTGAACCGAAGCGTGAGGGAAATCGTCAATGACAGTTTTCACGAGAAGGTTTTCAAGACCGTCATCCGTGATAATGTGGCTTTGGCAGAAGCACCCATCAACGGCAAGACTATCTTTGAGTATAATCCCAAATCCAATGGTGCCAGTGATTATATGTCTTTGGCAAAAGAAGTGTTAAACTTAAAATAGCATAGCCATGAGCAAGAGCAGTATGTTGAAAGAGGGAATGAAAGGCGGTCTCAACGGACTCCTTTCTTCCACAAAGAAGCCGAGTAAGGAGCAGATAGTCACAGAAACTACACCAGCACCACCTGTGTCTGTTTCTGAGACTACCGAAGTGCCGGTGCATTGCAATTTCCTTATCAACAAGAGCATCCACACGAGGATGAAGTACCTCGCCATCAAGAAAGGGATGTCCTTGCGTGATATTGTCAATGAGGCAATGACAGAATACCTAAAGCGGCATGACACATGAGTGCCGCGCGGTATCATCGCCGAACAGACGATGATACCGCTATCTCTTCTATAAACAGACTTTACTATCCGTAGTATGGTAGTAAAAACTATTCGACTATTATACTATTCGTAGTCGATACTACTTTTAGAAAATACTATCCAACTCATTTTTAGGGCAATAGTTTTCTCTGCTTGTAGGACTGTCTCCATGCTGATAAAAGGCAATGTCGTTCCCTATTACAAGATTTTCTCTTTTTCCCTCATATCAACTATCGTCCTTCCCCATATACAGCTTCGCCCCACGCCATCCCGCCCGTTTCCTCTTTTACATAACAGATTTCTTTTCGCCTGCCTTGCCGCTGCGGATATTGTTTTGCAAAGGTAATGCTGGCGATTGTTCAAACACCAAATCGTCCATTGCATTTGACCGAAAAATCTTCCTCTGCGTGCAGAGCGTATTTTTCGCTCCCGATTTGGCTTTTTGATCGCCATCACTCTTGGAAAGCAAAAAATATCCCTTGGGCAGGCAGGAAAAGCCTCCGAAATAAGGGAAGAAAAAACATAAGAGCAATGGCACACAAGAATGACTATCAAATCCAAAAGCAGTTAGACAAGCCTCAGACTTGGTTCTGCAAATACTATCCCGCACGCATCCGCAATGTGGGTGAGAAGGAGATTGCCGACAGACAATTAGTGTTTGACTTCAAGGACGGAAGAGCCTACGAGGAAGTGGCGCAGCGCACCGCAGAGAATATGCTGACACTCTACGGCAAGGGTTGCGTGAACATCGTCTTCGCCCCCGTTCCAGCATCCACAAGCGAGAGCAACGAACTCCGCTACAAGGCTTTCTGCCACAGGGTGTGTGAATTGACAGGAGCGGAAAACGGCTACGAGCACGTGAGGGTATGCGGAGAGCGTAAGACCATCCACGATAACCGCAAGAACGAGGATGAAGTCCGCAAGGCGAATGTCGTTGAGTTTGATGAGCCGTTCTTCGACAACAAAATGGTGTTGGTCTTTGACGATGTGATAACCAAGGGTCTCAGCTATGCCAAGTATGCCAACCAACTCGAAAGGCTCGGGGCATGTGTTATTGGCGGTATGTTCCTCGCACGCACACATTATAAAGTAAGGTAAAGTATGACAAAGTACGACAAGGCAGTGTCCGTATGCTTCAGCGGACACCGCAGCGTACCTTTCGCCAAGCGGAGGGAGTTGAAGCAATGTCTCAAATCGGAGATAGCCAAGGCGTATGCCGACGGCTACCGGTATTTCTATTGTGGCATGGCAATGGGATTTGACCTGCTGGCGGCAGAAGCCGCCCTTTCGTTGCAATGCGAGTTGAAGGACTTGCAGGTGATAGCCGTTGTGCCGTTCCGTGGTCAGTCTGACCGGTGGAGCAAGGAAGAGCAAGCCAAGTATGATGCCATCCTGCGCATCGTGGATGACGTGGTCGTATTGAGCGAGCAATACTACAATGGCTGCCTTCTGAGGCGCAACGACTATATGGTCAACCGCAGTTCACGTCTCATAGCCTACTTCGATGGCAATCCCAAGGGCGGCACGTTCTACACCGTCAGAGAAGCCAAGAGGCAGGGATTGGACATAGTGAATCTTCATAATAGTGTATAACCCATAAAACAGAAAATGCTTATGGACGATATTGTTGCAATCATCGTTTGCTACTTCGTGTTCGGAGCTTTGGGCAATGTGCTCAGAGCTTTGTTCGGCGGAGAGAGACGAAACGACTTCCGCCGTGACCGCTAAGCGTCTTTAAACCAAGATACGCTGACAGCCATACGTCTGCACCTTACCCCAAAAAGATGCAGCGGATAATTGTGTCCGTAGGCAAGGATATTCAGATTCCTCACCTTAACATTTTGATAAAAATAAAGATACTGCTGCCTATATTTCAAGACAGCAGTATAAACCTTACTCTGCAGGTGCCCATTTGCAACGCACAGGAGAGACGATTGCACCCTCTGCTTTCAGCTGCTTCATGGCTGCATCTACCTCTTTGCGGTCGAGACCGCTGAGTTCTGCGATTTTACCTGCGTTGAGAGGCTGACCAGCCTCTTTCATTGTTGCCAATACTTTTTCTTTTGCGTCCATTGTTTTGATGATTTGATGTTTTGTTTATAATCTTGTTATTAACTCTTGTATTTTGTCTTCCCTTATAATCTTCGGTTGTGCCTTACCTGCCAGAACGAGAATTTTCTTCCCGTTTCTGTAGATGTGCAGCTGTCTGCTTCGTACCACTGCTGTCAAGGTCTCATCATCCTGCATGGCTTGCCATATAGGATAATACACACCTTCTGGTTCAAACAACTTCTTCTGAAGGTGTGAGCACATGTTGGTTGTATCTATTGTCATATCGTTACGTCATATCATTAACATGATTCTGCCAGCTTCTTTTGTGAACATTTCAGGGAAACGGCAGATTGTTGCATACACCTGCTTGCTTGTCACAGGCTGACCGTCCTTTCTCAGGTGCAGCCTATGACGATTGATGGCATCGGCAATCTGGTCGGTTGTCATGCCGCCATTTCGCTTTACCATCACATATACTATGGCTTCTTCTATCTTCATCCTTTATTCATCTGTTTTTCAATCCATGCCATCAATACGGCAACAGCATATTCCTGTTCTTCCTTGGTCAGTGCCCTGCCTGCTGAGATGTGATGCCACTTGAAGAAGCATCCCCGGCAACAACAGCCAGTGGCATGTTGAGCCAGGAAAACAGGATGCCCACGCATGGGAGTCTGCTTGCCGTCGTTCGGTATGACAGCCGGAGCAAGTCTTTTTGCCACAAAGTCCTCTGCGTGTTTTCGTATCGTCGGCAATCCCTTTTCCATTACATACTCCCTGTCTTGCTTGGACAGATGGAACCGGCTGCGAAAATCAGACTTTGCCAATCTCTCAAAGAGATTCGTCAGGTCATACTCTTTCTTATCACCAGGAACGCTTTCTTGCGGCTCTTCCTCTTGGAACAACGATGGATATATGTATTTCTGTGACATCATTATCTGTTGCTTCTGATTTCTAATGTTATATCCATATATGACCGCTTGCCGTCTATATAGTCTGCATAGAGTATTTCTTCGCTTCTGCCTTTCAGAATATGGCACTTACCGCACAGCTCACAGTTGTGCAGACATCTCCATTCATTCAGAACGTAATCCAAACGTTCCTCTCGTGTAGATGATTCAATAGAGGGTGTGCTCATAATCAGTGTCTCCCACAGCGTGGTCAATCAGTGCCTGAAACTCTTCTTCCGTATAGTCTTCTTCCCAACCATACGTTACGTCCTTTATGCCCAAAGTAAACCCTAATGCCTCAGAATAGGATATGCCAATTTCAGCTGCAAGGTCTCTTGCCGCTTGAAAAATCTGCTCTTCTTTGCTTAAGGGCAGTTGTTTCGCTTTCTTATGTTTTTTCTTTGGTTTCCCCATTTGAGTATATTCGTTTAATAATCAGCGTTGATGGGCATCTTGAAATTCCTGTATTTCTTTCGGAGTTCCTCATTTTGCGCCTTCATTTCCTCATACATATCATTCAGTGCGTCAGGAAATCCCCATCCACAAGGGCTTGCCCAACGAAGGCATTGCTTGATTCGGGAATCATACTTGTCCCAAAGGTCATAAAGCACGATGTGGCGCAATGTCTTGTCGAAATTACTCTCAACAGAATCATAGAATTGCTCCCACATGTCTCCATAGTCATAAGTGAACTGACAGGCATTCTCCATATAGAACACCATCAATTCTGCGACTGAATCTTCCGAAGGCTTCAGTTTCTTGAAGTCGGACAATGCCTTGCGGCACACTGAGAAGCGTGTCTTTGGCTCTCTGTTTCTGCTCGGATAGAACTCTTCCCGTATGATGTGCTTATACTCTTCCAGCTTCTGGCCCTCATTCGGCTCTGCATAGAAGTCAAGATATTCCTTTGCCTCTTTCCGTGCAGAATAAAGTTCCAATACCATTTTTATTATTTCACTCTTGTCCATGGACATGAGGACAGACTTTAATTTAGATTTTGACATTTCTGCTCTTTTATCTTAAAAACGGGTCAATCGTTGCCAGCAACTCTGATTTCTGCATCACACCGCTCGTCCTCCACAACACTTCGCCGCGTCTGAACAGCATCAATGTGGGCACAGACTGTATGCCATACTGACTTGCAGTCACCCCATACTTGTCCACATCTACCTTGATGATGCGGATTCTGTCACCCAACACTTCCTTCACCTGCTCAAGGATGGGGTGCATCATCTTGCATGGCTGGCACCAGGTGGCGAAGAAATCGACCAAGACAAGTTGGTCACTTGATATAACGTCTTTGAATGTTTCCATTACGATTTTCTGTAAAATTATGCTATTTTCTTTCCTGTTATCTTACAATACTGCCCTGCAAATGTTAAAATCGAGAAGAATTCAATGAAAAACCTTCGTTATTTCAAAGAATATTCGTACCTTTGCAGCGCTCATCTATAGATAGAAGGAGTTTCGAGACCCGGTTGCCTTTGATGCAATTCGGGTCTTGCGTTTTATAGTGGTGTCTGCAATCTCTTTTTCATCTTCTTTTCCAAAGCCTTTAGTCCATACTCTTTGTTAAGATGGTATGCTGTCAACAGATAGAATCCGTTGCTACGTTGTTGTTCCAAGACAATAACATACTTTTCCACTTTATCATAGATGTATGTTTTCTTGACCTTACGCTTTTTGCCGTCCCTCTCTTCTATGGTAAATACATCCAGATTGTCTGGTGTCAATTCTCTCACATGGTGATTTATCCAATGAAGCCTTTGTGAACGAGCCATCTCGAATACTCGCTTTGGATAAGTCGTACCGTCTTCGTTCTCAACCATGATTTCTTCACAGGTAAGATGCTTGAACAATCTTGCCATGTCAATCTCGCCATCTGTCTTTATAGGATAGATGCGCCACCCTCTGAATGAGAATTGACAGTTATCTTCTATATCACGCTTGAATATTGCATGAAGATCATGCTCTCTTTCTCGTTCACTGAGATATGCCAGTTCCAGCAGCTCAGGGTATTTCTTGATAATATTCAAACTGCTCATTGGCTATTTCAGTGCGATAAAAAACAAATTAAACTTCTTTCTAAATTTGGGAGTTGTGGTGTTGAGACTGATATTACTGTGTTTTTTTATCTTTTCAATCAGCTTCATTTTGGCTCTCACCCTTCCTTCAACTTCTCCCTTTTCATATCTAAGGTTGTAGTTGATGGCTCCCATTAGAACATCTGCCAATTGGATGAAGACACTTTCGTGTGAACGTATAAACTGAAACCTGCCAATGGAAGAGTTGTATTCCATTATTTTTCTGAGCCTCTCCAGCTTATCGCTACTGCATGTGTCCTTGATATCCATATATATGTTATATGTATAATCCATGTCCATCTTGTGATGCAGCAATTGGTAGTACATGCGAAAGTAGAAATCATTAAACGTATAGTCTTCTCGTTTCTCGTCAATCTGACTCTTGTCAACAACCACAGCCCTAAATTCCATGTCATTCATAAAGAACCAGTCTATAAGCTCTGCATAGACTTTATACGTGGCCTCGTGGACATTTGTCCATTTCAGCTCATCACTATAGCCGTGCTTCTTCTTAATATCTTTTATGGCATCTTTTGCCATGCGGATTTGTGTGTATGCTATACTTGTACATCCCAAAAGCATGTAGGGATGACCGTCATGCACCATGTGGGTGCTTTCATCACAGTAGATGTTGAATGTCTTATTCATTGTATCTGTTTTTTGTTTATTCTTTATTCCTTTTCTTCAGCGGTCCACTATGAGGTCCACGGTTCAGCGTCACACCATGCTTGTTGAGTATGCGGAACACGGAACTTCGGCTTGTGAAGCCGCTGATGGCAAAGATGTCATCTATGCTGTGCCCCTCGTTGTACATGTTCACGATATTCTTCTCACGCTCCAGTTTCGACAGTGCCCTTTCCGACTTCTTGGGCGGCCGGATATTCTGTTGCAGATGGATGATGTGTGCCGATGCCTTGCGCAGCACGGCACACTCCTCAGAGAGTGACCCGAACATACGGATGACCTGTGAGGGCTTGGTGTCGGGGAAAAGTTCGTCAAACGTATCGATGCGGTCTTGGATGGAGATGATGCGAACCACCTTCACACGGCAGTATTCTATGAATGTAGCCAGTTCACGGGTGCCACGCAGTGCGTTACTGAACCTCGACACCACCAGCTCGTCGCCGCGCTCCAGACTCGATATGAGCTGCTTCCACATCGGGCGCAGCCTCTCGTGTTCGGACAGTTCCTCTATCACCTGAACACAGCCGTATTGCTGCATCCAAGCCTTGTCTTCTGCATACTCTTCGCCATTGGTGGCGATAAAGATGTAACCTACTTTTGCCATACTGTTGTACGCTATTAAATGAAATCAAGTGCAAAGGTACACTATTTTTCCGAGAAACAATCATACTTGAACGAAAAATCATACTTAAACACGATAATTTGCCATTTTCTTTTCACTTGATTTCATTGAAAATCATACTCGCAAGTATGATACACAAATAAGATTAAACTTACTGTCATTCTTGCAAATATATCGCTGAAACGCATTAACTTTGCACCGTCAATTTCAAAATCAGACTCAAAATAATGACAACAATGAAATATGAAACCCAACTTTTCGGAGGACAAACCAACCTCCATTGCATGAAGCAAATATTGCATAATGCAAAATCAAACTCGCATGGCTGTATCAGACTTGCCATTTGTATTGCCACTGCGTTTGCCGTAGTCATGCTGACAGCATGTTCAGACGGAAACGGCACGAAGTCGTTCCATTCGAGCGATGAAGCCATCAGAGAGTATCATGGCTTTCTGACCACTCTTCGACAGAACGGCAAGGTCTCAATTCAGACATTAGTTAAGATTGTCAACGAATGGCGCGTGTTGGACGATTCCGTGACATCGTGCATCTCACGTGACACTGTCAGGAAAGCCCACTCATACCCGTTCACGGTATATCATGAGTTGAACGACTCCATCCACATCGAGCTGTGCCGTATGGCGATGTCTAAGCAACGCACCTTTCACGACCTGCTCTATCTCAGAGAACAGACCTCTTCCCATGTTGGTGATGAGGAACTACAGCAAGCCGTGAAGGAAGCACAGCCATTCTTCGCTTCCTTGGATAGCCTGCCTATATATAATAAAGGTGGTAAACAGGCGGTACTGAAGCGTTACCTGCTGTTCCTGCAAAAATCCGCCAAGCAAGGCATTCACGGCAAGGAAGACCTGCTCGCTTTCATCAAGGAAGAGCATTTGTATTTCAAATCCTTCCTGCAATACCTGCCGGATTTTGCTGACGATGACATCGGTGACATCAGACGAAACACCGAACACTGCTGTCGGGAGATACTCCGTGCCGCCGACCGCAAGGATTTGTCCCACAAGGATGCAATGATATACCTCTCCATGCGCACCAACCACCGTCTGCTGCGCAACGCACAAGCGGCTATCGAGGATCTGAATAGTGGCAGGGTAAAGGACGAGCACACCATGCACGCCTACCTCCTGATGATGATGCAGCCGTTCATGACGATGGATGACCTTTCCGTGAGCGTGCTCTCCGACAAGGACAAGGCAGACCTCTACAAAATAGCCGATGCGCTCCCCAAGGAGATGGACGGTCTGGCCAAGAAACTGCACCTCGACAAGCAACGCCTGTCGGATATGCCCATGCTCATGATGAAGATTTATGTCACAAGATTATAAACACCCCAAACAGAGAATACGATTATGTTAGAACAGTTTTGCGATGATTTCCTTGCCGTCGTGCCTTTGCAGTTGCCAGAACTGCTGGACAAGCGCAAGATGGAGAAGCCTGTCAAGTATGACGATTACGTGCTTCTTACTTTCCAGTTGAACACCCCTTTCACGATAGAGGAGGTGATGGATATGCTCGAAGACGAGATGGAAATGATAATCCTCTATCACCACATTCCAAGCCGTCATACGGAGTTCGGACACAGCTGCTGTGCCTATTCCAACCCTTCTTTCGGACGGATGTTCAAGGTCAACGGCTCCACAGATGAGCGTGGCATGGTCAGCCAGATAAAAGTGACCATCTATGACTCGCTGGAGCACATGTCGGCAGATGTATGCCTCGACCTCAGTCTGCATTGCAAGAACGGGTTCTTCAAATACATGAAGCCCAAGGAGGAAGTCCTGCTCGACTTCATTTGAAAGTTACATTTGCCAGATGACAGTCCTGTTCTACCGCAACAACGCTCCATTCTGTTGTCCACAACAAAGGCCAAAGTCATGCCACAAGCTCCCGACCATCTGATGAAGGAAACGCTTTACATGAAGATTATCCATCTTCTCGACCGTCACCGCACATGGCTGGAGATTGAGAGCATCGCCACTGTCCGCAACCACACGATAGTCAGGAACGGCAGAATGACCGACATCCTCAGCCGTGTGCTTGTGGTCAAGGCCATCCACCATCATTTCCCCTACACGAGAGGGCAAGTGTGGCAGATAGCCGAGTACGACTTGGAACAGGCTATCAAGAGCCTTCGGACAACCGACGGAGCTTTCCGTCAGAGAATAATCAAGGGAGAACTGACACTGGAGGATGTGGAGCGTATCATATCCACTGCCACACACGGTGTCGTCCAGCCCGACCTGAGTCCACTTCCATTATTCACATGCTATACATATTATGACAAGTAAGATACTGTTTCTCATCCTGATGTCAGCGTTCTTCTTTGTGACGATGATTCTGCACAGAAGCCGCAGACAGTTTATGACACGGTTCTATCTGCGCATGACCGCGCTTGTGACAGCAAGGAAGCTCTACCGGTTGATGCTGCTCATCCTGCTGTACGTGTTCCACTTCCTCTACCTCTGTGTACACTATAACGACATAGGCGTAGTGGCTTCCACCATAGCGTTTGCCATATTCTTTGTCTTTATGGATGTGGAGAGGTGGCTACAGCGTCTGCACGAGGAGCGGACACCCTTCTGCATCGCCGCGTTGGCGGCAGTGGTGTTTGTCTTCACTCCTCATCTGTTCACGCTTGCTGTCACCATCTCCTTTGTCCTTCTGGCATCACTGTTCTATCCCTCGCGCATAGTCATATCGCTGTGGAAGAACAAGGCTGACCGCAAGATGCTCCTCGAAGACACAGAAATGCTCATCATATACTACTATTAAGTATCACCTGTATCATGCCGTTCCTTTTGTATAATGGAGCTGGCGACAAACAACAGTATTCACCAAACAGATTATTGAAATGAAGAAACAGAAACATAGAACGAGTTCCGGCAAGATGTCTGAACGGATGTCCCTGTTGGAGTTCTTGAAAGAGAGGTCCGGGATAAGGCTGTCGAAGCTCGAAGCCTACCTTGACCTTGTAGACAAGGCTTCTGTACAGTACATCCCCAAGGATCTGTGCAAGCAGGAGTTCAGCCTGTCCAACGGGCAGTTTGTAATCACCATTACCGAACTGGCAGGATGCTGGCATTGGCACCGCGCCACTGTCCGCACCTTCATCGAGCAGTTGGAGAAGATGAACCAGATTTCCGTCACCCGTCTCACGAAGAGCCAAATCATCACCATCCCGATGTTGGCTGAGACACCTGCCGTTTCTCCGATTGACGCAGCCTTGGATGTGTTCCGCCAGAAGATGTGTACCGCATTGGACGAATGGCGAAGCGGCAAGATGTCCGCATCGGCTTGCGCCTCGGAATGTGAACAACTCTACGAAGATGCAACAGAGGAAGTAGCCATTATCTTGCAGAAAGCCGACAATGGCAATTCAATTGGCAAGGTGCCATGCGGAAGAAACATTCCCGAATCTGTAGGACACGCCTTTTGTATGACTGCACTCACAGCTGTCTGCGAAGCCACCTTCCATCAGGTGCTTTCGCAGGAAACAGATAACGCCCTCGTTACCTCCCTTCTTCCCTTCTTTTACAAAGACCTGGGAGGAGACTGGCTCTCATTCATCGAGGCGGCAAAGGCAATATCAGAATTGGCATTGGATGGCAGCTCACCAGCCTTGCATCAGGAAAGCGCAGCCATCAAGTCACAGTTTCAGTCACTCTGCCGACCGTTCCTTGCCATTGTAGCCAACCAAGAGGGCTCCTGTCCATCAAAAGGCTGTATTAACCTCTAATAATCACCGTACAACGCTTCTTCTTTTCTACTGGCACAGTGTTTACACGTCTGCCATTGCTGTAAAATAATCGGGCTTGCCCGTTGGTCGGAAATGAGGGAATTTGGGTAGCCTAATACCCCTCTTGGTCTCCGACCATCGGGAGGCTGTCCTTACAAGCAGCAAGCTGGAGACAGGAGAGTTGTACACACATAAAAGGAAATAGGTTATGGCAACACCAAAACAGGTTATGGATTTCCGACCATCTAAGGGAATCACCACAGCACAGAGCAACGAGCACCAACGCCGTTGGACGGAAAAGGGTTGGGGATCCGCTGAATCAACAGGCAACTACGACCGCAGCCGTGAGCGGCTCAACTTCGAGGTTCGGGGCGGCAAGGTTTGTCCTATAGACAAGAGCCGAAGCATCCCGGAGCGCATGGCAGACATCCTGCGGAGCCGTGGAATCAAAGACCCCAACGAGGGACTGGCAGAGCCACGCTTCCGCACAGTGGTCAATTTCATCTTCGGAGGCTCACGAGAACGTATGACAGAATTGGCATTCGGTGACCAGAAGGTGAATCTCACTCACGGAGCGGACAATTCGCATCTAACCCGATGCAAGGACATTGAGGAATGGGCAAAGGATGTTTACCGCTTTGTTGCGGACAAATACGGTGAGGAGAACATCGTCGCTTTCATCTTACACTTGGACGAAACCAATCCGCACGTTCACTGCACCCTCTTGCCAATCAAGGACGGCAAGTTTGCATACAAACAGATATTCGCCGGAAAGGACAAGTACGAGTTTTCTGCCAGGATGAAAGCCCTGCACAGCGAATTTGCCGATGTCAACAAGCGTTGGGGCATGGAGCGCGGAACTTCCGTCTCAGAGACGGGAGCACGCCACCGCACCACCGAAGAATACCGCCGCCAGCTGTCAGAACAGTGCACCACCATTGAGCAGTCCGTCGCCACCCATCAGCGGACACTCGCCTCGCTCCAATCGGACATCCGTCTGGCAGAGCGGAGAGTAAAAGGACTCACCTCAATGGTCAACAACCTCTTGCAGGAGAAGGCTGAGAAGGAGGCGGCACTTGCTGAATTGCATCGGCAGATTCTTGCAGGTCACGACAATCCTGATGCTCTCCGTCAGCAAGTCCAAGAGCTGGAGCAGGAACTGTCCGCTATCCAGTCGAAACTGGACGACAAGCAGGAGAAGCTCTCAGAGGCTGACCGCAAGCTCGATGCCCTGCGTGAGGAGATGACCGCCATGAAGGAGCGCACGGAGGAGTTGCGGCAGGAGGCACACAGATATTCCGATACTATCCGACAAGGTGCGGACACCGTTCTCAGAAATGCCCTTCTCGAAAACATGGTCAGCGAGTTCTCCGAACGTGTGGCACGGCTTTCCAATGAGGGCAAGGACGTGTTTGACGGTTCCCTGCTTCAGGCCTTTGCGGAGAATGGAACGGAGGTGATGTACTGTGCCACGCTTCTATTCCTCGGCTACGTCGATGATGCCACCACCTTTGCCGAAGGTCATGGCGGTGGCGGCAGTTCGTCCGACCTCAAATGGGGACGTGACGATGACGAGGATGAACGCGCTTGGGCACGCCGTTGCATGATGAAAGCTGCACGCATGATGCGCCCCTCTTCCGGCAAAAGGAAGAAACGATAAGCGGCACTGTCACGTATCACCTGTTATAGTATTCACCAGATTAAATTGAACAACATGAGAAAAATACTTATTCTATCCCTTGGCTTCGCCCTTTCATTGGGTGCGCAAGCCAAAGACTATCACCGCACGGCGGACACCACCACCGTTGTATGCAGACTTTCGGCAGACGGTATGCTTCGTCCGCTTAAACCTTCCTACATGAAAGGGGCATTGGTAGCTTCGCCATGGACGGACAACTGGTTTGTCCAAGCGGCAGGAGGAACTACGGTCTTCCTCGGCAAACCGCTCGGATGCAACGACCTATTCGGTCGCATGAAACCGGCATTCTCCGTGTCGATCGGCAAATGGTTCACACCTTCCGTCGGCGGTCGTCTGAACTATGGCGGTATGCAGTTCAACGACTGCAACAACTCCTCGCAGGACTACCAGTACCTGCGTGCTGATTTCATGTGGAATGTCCTCGGCAACCTCTACAAGGACGATGTACACACTCTTGCCAGATGGAGTGTCATTCCATACGTGGGCGTGGGTATGCTGCACAACAAGGTGAATGCCCACAAGCCCTTTGCCATTTCCTACGGCATACAGGGGCAGTATCATCTCTCCCCACGCATTGCTGTTACGGCAGAGATAGGCAACATGACCACCATGCAGGATTTTGACGGCTATGGCAAGGCACACCGCCTTGGCGACCATCTGCTGTCCGCATCCCTCGGCCTCTCTGTCCGCATCGGCAAGACTGGCTGGAAGCGAGTGATAGACGCTCGCCCGTACATCGCACAGAACGAATGGCTTTCGGCATACGCCTCATCCCTTTCTGACAGCAACAGCCGCTATCACGCCCAGCACGATCGAGATTGTCAGACTCTGGAGCAGCTGCGCAAGATTCTTGCCATCGAGGGACTTCTGGACAAGTACGGCCACCTCTTTTCTGACGATGCCGCTTCTTCCGTCACAAATGGCTATCCTCGAAACGACTACAGCGGTCTCAACTCGCTGCGTGCAAGAATGAGAGACAAGTATGGTAATGGTCAAAAGACAAAGGTCATGGAGTCCGCCTCTTGTACAGAAGAATATGGCAATGCTGAAGGTGAGCCGGAAGACGATTACCTATCGCTCATCCACTCAGGAAAGGCTTGCATAGGTGCGCCCATCTATTTCTTCTTTGAACTTGGCACTGACAGGTTGCTCAACAGGTCACAGCTCGTCAATCTCGACGAAGTAGCACGCATCGCCAAGAAATATGGCTTGAAAGTTAAGGTCATCGGCGCTGCCGACAGTGCCACAGGCAGTGAAGCCATCAATGATAACCTCAGCCGTTCCCGTGCCAGATTCATTGCAGAGGAACTGATGAAACGTGGTATGGAAAATGGCACCATCTCTCAGATTTTCGATGGCGGCATTGACGATTACTCGCCCAATGAGGCGAACCGCCATACCAGAATCCTGCTGTATCTATAGCCAGACATACAGCTCCGAACAAGAGCACTAAAACTTTTTTTTCATTGATAAATTTTAGAAAGGGAGGGCTTGTCCGTGATGGATAGGCCCTCCCTTAATCATATATGTATTAACGCATATTCTATGCGCATATCTTTTTTTTATCCGTGTTTCTCAGTACTTGACCAGTCAAGCAGGAAGTCATATATACTCATTATCTGTATGCCGTTTTCGTCGCTCCACTGCTTGGTATGTTCTCCCACGATCAGCAGTTTGCGGAAAGAGTCATCTACAAGACGCAACGACCGTTTCTCCTGTTCCATCTTTTCTGCATCGGGCATACGCCACGCCGACTGGATGTAGATCCGCTCGCTCCCTTTGTTGCAGACAAAATCCACTTCCAATGTCACCCTCTGCTGCTTTCCTTCCGTATTCCTCACTCGATGATAGACGTTACCCACATCCACGAGCCATCCTCGCATACGCATCTCATTGTAGATGACGTTCTCCATGATATGTGTCGGCTCGCTCTGACGGAACGACAGAATAGCATTCCTCAGACCTACGTCCTGATAATAATACTTGGACAACGAACCTATGTATTTCCGTCCTTTGATGTCGAACCTTTCGGATTTTTCGATAAGGAAAGCATCCTGCATATATTCCAGATAAGCCGACACTGTCTTGTCGGTTATGCTCTGCACATTGCTTACGGACTTGAACGTATTGGCTATATTCAGTGCATTGACAGGTGCTCCTATACTGGATGCTACGGTCTTCGACAATTCTTCAAATTCAGGTCTCAGTTCTATGTTGTTCCGCTCGTAGATGTCACGTAGATATACCGTGCGATAAAGGCGACGCAGGAAATCAGCCTTCTTCTCATCCCCAACCTGTGTAAGTAGTTGCGGCAAACCTCCGTACAGTCTGTATTCAGCCCAACCGTCTTCTTTCGAACCATCATACACCGTCATGAACTCCTTGAAGGATAGTGGCCACACATGTATCTCGTCACCTCTGCCTCGGAATTCCGTCACCAGGTCAGAGGACAGGAAACGCGAGTTGGAGCCTGTGACATACACATCCGCCCCTTCGGTAACTGACAAGGAAGAGAGCACCTCTACAAAGTCTTCCACCTCCTGCACCTCGTCGATGATGATATAATAAGTCTCATAGTCAATCATCATCTTTTCCACCCAGTCCAACAGGTAGTCCGGGTTCTTGAACTCTCTGTTCTTCCTACTCTCCATGTCGATGACGAGAATATGGTCTTCTCTCACGCCCTCATCCAATAGATGCTGATGAAAGAGTTTCTTCAGAAGGAACGACTTGCCTGAACGTCGCAATCCTGTGATTATCTTTATGAGCCCGTTGTTCTTTGAACGGCTCAACTGTTCTATGTATCTATATCTGTTTACTATCATATTTTACGAAAAACTGTCACTTGTGACACTTTTTCGGAGGCAAAGTTATATATTTTATCCTAAATCAAAGAAAGAAATAAAGAAAAATGCACTAAAAATCAATGATTTTCCTGTTTTGTAGTGTCTATTCCACTTGCCGATGCCCATTTTTCTTTGCAAAGTTACTGCCCGGGCGAATGGTCAAGTACCGCCATGCTAACAGGCAGAGGACTGAACGACAGCTTTCCGCAAATCAAAGATTTGGGTATTTCATTAACTCCTCCGTCTGTTTTCTTGCCTTATCGCCCTCATTCCGCAGTCTTTTGATGCACGAAAAATCAGTTCCCGACAAGAGGAGCCGAAAGGCTTCAAAAGGAGGGAAGAAAAACAAGTTGAACAAATAATTTCTTTGCGTATGGAATTACACAGATTATCAGAAAACGAGCAGGCATTTGTCGAGTGCTTCTCACGGTTCGTAAACGGTCAGATGGGGTCAGCCGCCAAGGTAGGCAATGCCCTTGCAGATGACCATCGCTATCTTATCAACGAAAAGGGCAAGGTGGTGTTTGCCTTCTTGGAACGCCTTGCCAACGACTATCAAAAAGGTCGTTATGACCAGCGTGACGAGTGGGTGTGCCGATTGGCAGCAGAGGCCATCGAACACCTTGTAGAGAACAGAATGTATTACAGAACACTTAACAACGATTGACTATGGCAAGCAGATTGATTACACCCGTATTGGAGGAGATACTGAAATCCTATCCTCTGTATTCACAGGACGGCAAAGGCAAGGATGCCGTTTGTGTGGCAATATTCTTCATCGGACACGTCCGTTGGTTCGTACTTGAAGGACAGCCGGAAGGTAACGACACCACGTTGTTCACCATCGTATGCGGTCTGCATGAAACGGAGTATGGCTATACCTCCGTCAATGAAATGGAGAGCGTAAAGGTGGATGGCTCCAAATATGGAGTGGACGAGATATTTCAAGTGGAGCAGTTGGACGGCTTCAAGCCGGTGAAACTGAAGAGCATTCCAGACGAGGATTTACAAGCATTCCTTCATAATATGGAATGACCCCAAATTAAATCAGCCGCAGGGACATTACTCCTTGCGGCTGACTATTGTTAGTACCTACTATGAGTAGTAAAGCCTACGATTAGTATATACTACGATACTACTCTCATCTTCGGAAAGCGGACTTGGCAACGTGCTCCTCTTGTACCTCTTCCTTCTGGTACTCCTCCATGTCAAGCAGTTGCTCATACGCAGAGCTGATGTTTGCGTCCATAGAATGGTTGTGGCTGAAAGGGAAGGTATGCTTCACAGAGAGTCCTGCATTGGTCACAGTCCCCACATCCAGGCTATCCTTATCCTTGTTATATTGCAGGTTCAGCAAACCACCATTCGGCATTTGGAATATCGGCATTTTTCGCTGCGCCAATTCCGAAAACTCTTCGGCGGTCATCTCCCTCGCCACAGCCTTCACGTCCTCACTGGCACGTCCTATGCCATAGCGAGTGATATGGTCACGCACTTCTTGCTCCGTATGCTTCAGGAACACCTCATACGTACCGCCGACACTCCCGTTATAGACCACTGCAAAGTCCTTGTCCTCTATTAGCAGGTCATCGCCTCTGTTCTGGCACGGCTTCCTGTAGGTCTGCTCCTCGTCCATGCCGTTCCCGTCATAGTATTCCTTGGCAAGCGTCAGCAGTCCTTGATAGTCACCTTTCTCCTTTAGCTTATCCAGTTCCGATGTGTCATCCGTTGATTGGAGATAGGCGATGGAGGCATAATAGACGTTTTCTTTCGATTGTGAAGGCTCTGTCAGGCTTTTGTACTGGGCAAAAGCCTCCTGATAATTGGTGTCAAGGTCTTTGCCGTGGTCGTAAGGAACAGAGAGTTTCACTTCCAGACCGTTACTCGTCGGCACAGCAATCTTTACAGAGTCCTCCTTCTCATGATGCTGGATATATACAGCAGAACCATTATATGCCAAGACTGCATGGTCGCCGTCATCTATGGATAGATAACTTTTCCCTTGCCCGTTTTCCTGCTCAGCCTTTTTCTCCTGGTCTATCTCCATAGCAATCTTGTCGATATGCTGCGTGAGCATTGAGGTAGCTTTTTTCACATCGAGTAGCGTGGTCTTGATGAACTGCGGCGACTCCTTCAGCGAATCCAGCCAAGACTTCAAATAGGCAGCCGAATCTCCTTTCAGATGCTTTGTCATGCCATACCGCTGAGCGGTCAGCGCAGCCGTCAGTTCTGCCACCAGTTCCTCGCGTGCATACTCTGCCGAGCCGAAGGTAGCGGGCTTGATGCGGTCTAACTGTCCCTCCGCACCCGTGGAGTGTCCCATCTCGTGGAAAAGGTTCGAGTAGAAAGACTCCCCATCCTTGAACTGCCTTTTCTCAGGCATCACAATCTCATTCTTGCTGATGGAGAAATAGGCGGAATCACCGAACATCGGTTTGATGGGACATATCCAACGGTTGTCCGCTATCATCCTATCCACGGGTTCAAAGGCAAACTGCTCGTCCTTCTCTACCTTGGGCATCGAGTATTCCTGTTCCAGTTTCTCCCAAAACTCTGGTCTGACCTCCTTCAGGTTGGTCTGCGCCACATTGAAGACATGGTAAGTCTGAAGCTTTGGATATACATTGTACTTTTCGCGCTCTTCCTGAGAGAGCAGTTTGTAGTCCTCCCACTTGATGTGTTCCTTTGTTTCCTTATTGACCACCGTAAACGTGGTGAGCATCACGGGGAAAGAATGCTCACCTTTCAGTACTGACACACGGGGCTTCTGTTCCTCGTCTTTCTTGCCAGTTTTGTTAAACTGCTGTATGCGGTCGAAGGTACAGAAGCGAGGAATCTTGTAACCCTCCTTCTCGCAATGCAGGAGCAACATCATAGCGTTCATGCCATTATATTCTCGTCCGTTCAGGTTTTTCGGCCATTGCAACGCACCTTCAGTAAACCAGGGCTTTTTCCATCCGTCTTTGCCCGACAGCGACTGAATACGCTCAATCATCATATCGGCAAACAGGTCGAGTGCCTTGTCTTCGGCACTCGGACCTTCCTTAGCATAAGGCTTTCCCATAGTCAATTAACCATTATAGGGCTGCGGAACATATTCGCTCATTTCAGACACTCGGCAGGAGAAGTCCAGTTTGTCATTGAAGACACTGACAGACAATGCCCCTTTGATGTTCGCTTTCACGCCTGGTTGCAGCCATGCCTCGCATTTGCCATCGAATAGGAAGAAACTTACCCAGATGTATTCAAATCCGTCCTGTACTTTCTCTGCGCTGAAAGCGGAGAACTGGCAGTACGGCACACCATTCTTGTCCGTCTTGTCCTCAATGCTCTTGCCCACCTTGCCGCGGAACTCCATCACGCCCTTGATGCAGTCCTCTGCCTCGTCAGGCTGGTGGCTGATGCTGCTTGCCGACAGGTTGAAATAAAGGACATCGCCCCATTTTCTTGGTACCAATACACCGGCTACCTCAATGCGTTCGCCGATGTTGCAGCTGCCCACCTCCGTCAGTGTCCCATCTTTGATGACCGACACCTCGATGGTCTTGTTAATCCCGCTCTTCGCTGGAATGACTACGTTCATGGCAAAGCTCACGAATGCCTTGCCCTCCTTGTTCGTGCGGCAGGTCGCAGCCTTGCTGACCGTTCCGCACACTGTTACATTACATTTGATCATTGCTCGATACTATTTGAATTATACATATCCATCGTCCAAGTGAAATGTCTTAGCAATGACAATAATCTCTTTTCAATCATCATATACTAGCGCACGTATCAGTTCATAGACTATCCACGCTGCTATGATAAGTTGGAAGCCGAGATAGATGATGGCCACGGTCTGACCGAAAAGCCATTGGGTAAGCATGAAGTGTCCTGCCACAGCTACCATACCCACCAGCAATGTACACAGATGACTTGCTATCCTTTTCATTTCCTTTGCAGATTTTGTTGTTGACTCTCAGCCTCCATCCCTTGCTCGAAGTTCTGCGAAGCCTGCTGTGTCGCCACGATGCCTGTCACCATTCCCGCAATCTTCGTCCGTTTGCTTTCTTCCGACAGATTGGCATTGCCCAAAATGAGCGACAGGCGGTTCATCTCCGAGGAGGTCAGTTCACGGTCAATCTTCACCGTACCGCTCTCTGCATGAAGCACAGTCTTGCCGTTCTCACCCACAGTAATGGTGCATTGCCTCATGCCTGGAACAAGCGAGGTCAAATCTACGAGCCGGTTGGCTGCCATGGCAGAGATAAGTCCTTTTTGTCGTTCCTCATCATTGCTGTCAATCTGCGCTGCCAACATCATCAGCGACATGAAGGTGGTCATCGCCATGTCGAGTATAGGGTCATTCGTTCCCGAAATGCCCACGCCGCTGTCCTCCGAGGAAAGGATTTTCTTCATCCAGTCCTCCGACGAAACCTTCTGCTCCTGTGGCGCATTGCTCTTGTATTTTGCCAACAGGTCATTGCCGTTATGCAGGGCCTGTAGCTTGATGTTGCCTTTCTGTCCGATTTCTGCCAGATAAGCGGCTGGATCCATATCCCTTTTTGAGCCGTCAGCCGATACACTCTTCACTCCGAAATGCAGATGCTCGCCAGTGGTTCTGGTGCCGGTATTTCCCGACACCCCCAACTTCTGACTGGCATTAACCACGTCACCTACCTTTACTGCTATGTCAGACAGATGCAGGTAGGAGCATTGCACCTTGCTGCCATCCTCACGGCTGTATTCCACGGTGACGGATTTCCCTCCTGCCGTGTTCGCATTATGGTTCACCGCCACCACCTTGCCGCCGTTCTCCGTGGCCAACACCGCCTCATGGTTCGTCTTGATGTCAATGCCCTTGTGCATCTGCTGCTTGGTGGCATCCATCGGATCCTGGCGATTGCCGAAAGGCGAGGTGATGAAGAGAAACTCCTCTCGCTCCACAGGAAAGGAATACCCGGCAGACTGCGGTACATGGGCAGCAGGCATTTCTCTACGAGGATTATTCTCCACCCCGAACGACCGACCTTCTGCCCGCATCTCAGCCATCACCTCACTGTCATACTTGTCCAGTCCGTTGGCTTCAATGATGCGCTGCAGACTTGCAGCATAACCGCCGCCCGTGGCATAGCCGGCACGCTCAATGCCCTTCGTCCATCCCTTGTAGTCGTCAGGCGACAGCGTGAAGCACTGCGCATAACGCTTGTTCTGCTTCAGGAACTGCGAGTGATGCTCATAACTGTCACCCACGCTTTTGTACTTACAGAATTTCTCGTTGGGCCTATCATCCGTATAGACTCCATACTCTCCGCCATTCTTCAACCACGATGCCGTAGCCTTGATGCCAAAGTGGTTGTTGCATTCGCGCGACAGTTGGCTCTGTCCGTTGCTGCTCTCCAGTATGGCTTGCGCCAAGATGACGGAGGCAGGAATCCCATACATCCGCATCTGTTCTTTGGCTTCCTCCGCATATTGTGCGGCATACGCTGCGTTCTTTCCCATAAGCCTATCTCCTTAGACTGGTGTGTTGTTCTGTTTCTTGACTTTCCTGTGCCATCTGCTTTCCTGTCTCTTTTCCAGGTGACACCATCTCCGTAATTCCACGCTTCGATGATGTTGTCTGCTTCGGCATTTCCAACTGGTCACAGATGGCCACCCGTTCACCAGCACGAATGAGCTTCGGCAGATAGGTGTCGAGGGCATGATATGGGAATCCTGCCATTGCCAACGGCTTGCCTTCATCATCCTTGCGCCCATTGCTCTTTGTCAGCGTAATACCCAATATTTTGGATGCCTTCACCGCATCATCCTTGTAGGTCTCATAGAAGTCACCGCAGCGAAACAAAAGAATGGCATCAGGATGCTTCTTCTTCAAGTCAAGATATTGTTGGACAAGGGGAGAGACAGCAGCCTTGACAGCCTTTTCATCCTTCTTTTCTTCTTTCTTTTCCTCTTGTTTCTTCTCTTCCCTTTGTTCAGAGCTTTTATCTTCCTTAAGTACCACTTCCTTCTGTTCATCATGCTTATCGACAATTGCCGTCTCCGCTTGCTTCACCTCCGTCGCTTCTTCCTGCTTCTCTTGTGTACTTTGCTCGACATTGTTGTCTTTCTGCAATACATCAGCAAACAGCGAGGCGGCAAGGTTCTGCTTGTAGGAATCCCTGTCAGGAGCCACCCACAATCGTTGCCATTGTGACGGACTGACACTTCTCGGCTGCAACTTCTTGCCGTCAATAGTGGCTGCACACAGGCATTCGCCCGATTTGGCACGGAATACTGCCACACGCTGGATGCGGTTCAAATCAACCTCCTGCTCATTACCTCCGAAGATGTCCACCTTCAGGTCGGGTTTCGCCTCTGCCATAGCATAATACTTCTGTGCCAGTTCCTCACGCACACGCTCGATGTTGTCCATCGACTGCTTCAAGGTGGTGAAGAAATGATTGAGGTCTCCTTTGTCGGGATAGACGGCAAAGCCCTCCTTACCTTCGGGCTTGATGTACAATGCCCACCGCTCCTTGTCATCCTTTACCAACTGCACATTGTCGAAACCGATGTCACGGCTGTGGGTTACGGCCTCAGAAGCATCCAACGAGGATAGGTCTTCGATAGACCAGTTGCGCAGTCTTGATACCGTGATTTTCTTGTCGGCGAAATAACTGTCGTCGGGACGGAAGCCCAAGGCTCCGTCGGGATTGTAGAAACGCACGTTGTCATAACCCTCTTTCTGCAAGGCATTGGTGAAGCGTTGCTTGTTCATGCCCTTGATCTCGTTGTTCACCTCCAACGATGCACCCTGTGGCAGCACCACATCGGCGGTCTTGCTGGCATCATCACGCACGATGACCACAGTACGCTGCTCCTCGTTGGGATGCTGCTTGATTTCGTCTGCTACGAAGTAGTGGTTGGGCAACTGCACCTGTATCTGCGCCGTCTCTCGCTGATGCTGGTCGGTGGCATACTCCACCTTTTCACCCAGTTCGGCTTTCTTCAACACCTTCAGCGCACCGTTCACCTCACTCTCGATGGCATCAATCAGACAAGGGTCTTCCTTCAGTTCCCTCGTCCAATAGTCCACCATGCTAAGGCTGTCCTTTGACAGACGGGCAGGCAGTCCCAGTTCGAGCATCTTCACGCCCGAAGCTATCTCAGTGATGAGTCGTTCCTTCTTCACGGCATCCTCCGACGGGGCTTTGCCGTTCTTCATGACCATGCCCTCACGTGCCAACCGCTGCTGATGACCGGTGGCAGACACCAACTGACGCATCATCTCCTGTACATAGTCATTGTAGTGCTCGAAGTCACGCTGCCGTGGCAGGTAGATGACATCCTTCTCGGTGTCGTAGTGCGCCACACCCGTGCCGTCCTGACGTACATTCACGAGGTTGTCCTTCATCTTCTGAAGGAATCCGTTGACGCACCCATGCAGCTGCTTGTCCTCCTTGTCGCCATAACCTCTATCCTCCACCGTGCCATCCTTCTTCAATGCCGTAGTGTAGGCTGTTTCGTTAGCCATAGGCAGTAGCGTCTGGTCGATATTGAACAGCACACGGATCTCACGGTTTTTCACTCCCTTGTACTGCTGTTTGTCCTGTTCCGACAGTTCTGCGTATGCCTCCTTGGTGATGACATCGTCGGGATTGTTGCGGTTGACGTACTTATTCCAATTGTAATACAGGAACGGCACACCTTTCTCATGCTCCCTCACGCTCTCACCCCGTGCCTTCGCTTCGGAGAACTGCGTAAACAGATTGCTCTTGCAACCCTTGGCATCGGAGTCAAGGGCAAGGACAAGGGCATTGAACGGACTGACCGAAAAGCCCTTGGGATAGAGCTTCGGATAGAGTTTGCCGCTTGCATTCAACCAATGTCCCTTGGCATCCACCGCACTCGTCAGTGCCTCAGTGAGCAGCGACACCTGCTTCTCCGCCGTCCGCTTCTCAAATTCTGATTTCTCTTTCATGCTTTTATCTTTTTGTTTATCTCAATCACATTCTATAATTGGCTTACCAAGCCACCGTTCCCGACAATTTTGTTGTCGGGCTTCACTGTATTCCCCTCGGTCGCACCACGCTCTCCCGTGCCTGCTCTTCGTACTGCATTGCTGCCATCTGTCGCATCTGGTCGTTCTTGGCAAGTATGGCGTTAGCCAATGTATTCAGCGGCAATGCCCCCGACTGATGCGCCCCAATCACACTGTCAGGCAGTTGAATGGTACAAGGCACATGGTCAATGTTGGCAACGAGACACCGCCCTTGCAGCATCGGGTTGCTGATACGAGGATTGAGTGGTTCATCAGGATATTGGCGGTACTGAATGCGAGATGCAGCAGGACTAACTGTAGGTGCAATGCCTTCCTGCTGTTTCCTGCCCAGCACCTCATGTCCCGCTTTGTTGAGCAGATTGGCACCTCCCATACCCATCAACAGCATCTTCAGTATAGGATTCTTCACGAACATTCCAGCCACGATAGAGGCCAAAGGAAGGAGGCTATTGTCCATATTCAGCGATTTTGTCTTGCCAGTGAACAGTCCCACCAGTACATCGGGCAGCATCGCCAACACATAACCAAGGTTCTTGCCGATGTCTGAAAAGCCGTTCAGTCCAAAACTCTGCAACAGCCCGTCCCATCCATTTTCGTTTGTTTGTAAGGCTGTTTCCTCCTGCTGGACTACAGATGGTGTTGCCTCTTCAGTCGATGAATCAGGAGTTTCTTTCGGTTCTGCCTTCTTCTCCTTCTCAGCCTCTGCATCCAGTCTCGCCTTAACCTCCAGATACTCGTCTTCCTGTCCAGGCGCAACTATCAAGGGCACATCCTTGTACTTGCCTGTACGTTTGGTTGCTTCGTTTCTCTGAGGGTCAAGGAACGTACCTTTGTTCCAAGGAAAAGAGGTCTGCTCGGTTTGTTTCGTCCAATCCATAAAAGTGATATTGCTCGTGGGAATCTTGTTCTTGAAATGGCTGTTGGTAGCCTTGATATAGCTGTTCTCGTGGTTCTTGATGACTTTTGCCTGTTTGCGGAATGAGGCGAAGACGTTGGTGCCCGTACCGAAAACTCCCTTGCTGATACACTCCTCGACACAGACCTCTTGGCTGCTACCTTTCTTGCTTAGGTGCTCCATGCCGACATTCATCACCATATCGATACCGACAAACTTGGCGAAGGTTGCCCATGAGCCAATCCCTCCCATGGCCACGACATCGGCACCCGCTCCGGCTGCCCATCCCGCTGCCTTCTCTGTTCGAGAGGGCTTATAGGCTGCCTCTCCTTTGGCTTCTATCTCTGCGGCAAGGGGTGACTTGTTCAGTTCGTAGGGCAGACCGAACAGACTGCTTTGTGCCGCCTTGCGGATGATATAGTCGGCAGAAGATGTTGGCATACGGTCTTTCACCATTTTTTCTATCATCAGCTGCTCCATGCGGTGATCGATATAGGCGTATGCCAAATCACAACCGAGTTGTTTAGAGAGTGCATCGTACCGCTCTCGTCCTATCTCCGTCACCACCGCCTTGCGCCATTCCTCAGCCATCACGGCAAGGTCACGCTGCATATCCTTGTTGCCGACAATAGCCTCCTTGCACATCGCCAGATAGTCTTCGGTGGTCTTGCTGTTCCACTTGCCTGTAATCTTCAGCGTGGCGTATGGGTCATCACCAGGCATATTGGCAGTGGCCAATGAGCGTAGGATGCCAGCCGTACTGTTGGAGTAGGCTCGCATCTCGTCTGCCTGTCTGTTGGACAAGTCCCGTTGCACCCTGCCCATCACGGGGGCAAGGTGACACCCGAAGTAGTCGCCCATCAGACGCTCTATCTCTGCGAATCGCTGACTGTTCTTAACTGCCATATACCTTGTTTATATATTATACTGCTGTAATATCTGTTCCTTTGTCTGCTCGATGGCATTGTGATATATCTCCATCTGCTTAGGATAGTGTTCCTCCAACCATGCGTCCTTGTCCACTTGGCAGTGGATGAACTGCACGGCCATACGTTCCTCAATCTCCACGGAGGGTTCCCCCTCTTCCTTACCATTGAACCATGCCTTTGTCCACCATCTCACGCCAGCCCGGTCGGGATAGACGCTCACTATCCTCGGAATGTCGAAGCTCTGGATATCCACGTCCAAGTCGGCAAGAGGGTCGATGATGCCGTCATGCGTCAGGGCTTGCTCTTGGAGTTTTTTTTTAACACCTCGTCCATCGTGGAGAGATATACCTGATGTCGCATGGCAAGATAGTTGAGAAAGTCGGCAATGAGCAGGTTCTGCACCTTAGTCGCCAAAGGCATACAGCGGTTGCCGATGCCCAAGGGATTAGCCATGCTCGGCATGGTCTCGTAGAAATAATGCTTGCTCGCTCCCAACGAGAAGATGTTTCTCAACGACTGCTCCGTATGTTCGGGCAGAGAGTATGCTCCTTGTTGAAGGTCCTCGAAGTAGGAGGGAAGGAAGCGGAGCATCAATGCCTCTATCTCCTGACGGTCGGTGTCGTAGGGTGAAGGGATGTTCATGTCCAGTTCATTGATGCCCATTTGGGAATTGTGCTCCAATGCCTTGATATTGCCGTAGAGCATGGTGAGGAACTCCAACGGATTGATTTCCTCTCCGTCAAACCTCACCTCCATGTGCAGCAGGTCGCCACTGATGGCGATGGTCTGACCGGCCTTGACGCTTTGGGAGAAGTTGGCGAAGACATTGGAGAGATGCCTGTAAGTCACTTCGTATTTGCCGTAGCGGATGGTCTGGTAGATGCCATGCTCCGCGTCCGACCCAATGGCAGAGACGGTTCCCGTTGCCACCGCCGACAGCAGGTAATGGTTCACTGAGAAGTCTATGCCGTGATGGAAGAATGTTTCTCCCGTCACGGGATTTTTCTGCTCTCCGTAACCCAAGGACATCTGCACGTCCTGCTTTATAGGCTCCTCAAACGGCATACAGTAGCCGCTCGATGAGCGCAGTATCATTTCTTCTGTATATCTCATATCACTGTATATTGGTTATCGTTTCATCCCTCTGCTTTGGGTCTCTGCTTCTTTCATGTTCTGCCCATGTGAAGACGTACCGCCTCTGTTAGGCAGAGTTTGCGCCACCTTAGAATTGTTCCCGATGATCATCGCTCCAAGCAGGGCACCCGCAATCTTGCTCATCCAACCAAAGCGTCCGAATACCATGAAGGCGGCAGCCACCAGTCCGACGATGCTCATACCCGACACGTTGCCCTTGCCGATATTGCCAAAGAGATTGCCTATCATGTCGCATCCTACGCCTCCGAACATATTCCTAAAGAAATCACTGATGCCGCTGAACTGGGTGTCCATCTTTCCGGCTACAGTGTTCACCGCATCAACGGCTTCACCAGCCTTGCCCGTCAGACGTTGCACATCGTTGGCGGTTTGTGCCACCGCTTCCGTGGCATTCTCGCCGATGACAGCATCACCTACGATGCGTGCCACGCTCTTGTCTGTGGTCAGCTTCTCCCATGTCACATAGCCTGCGGCACTACCCACTGCGGCCGTCTGCATAGCCTTGCCGGCTCCCATAAGGGTGCGTTGCGGGTGGAGTGCCGCACTGCCTAAGGTCTTTCCAGTTACTCCGATGACATGGCCAGTACCTCGTGCCGCCTTGCCACCATATTTCAATAATGAACTCCAAAATCCCATATCTTATCGTTTTTTAATCACGGTTTGACTTCGTCTTCTTCTGTCACGACTCGGCATAGCTCGAACAAGTTCGGCTCTGCTCTCGCTGCTCCATCAGTTTACGTTCTTGCCCACCTGCTTCCACCGCCTCTTGGCAGCCGCTGCTATCTCGGCTTTGTTCGCTTTGGTGGGTCTTGCCCCTTCGTCTATCTCCATCCAAACATCGCCCATGGTGGTGTATTTCACCGCCCTCGTCAGTCGCTTCAACTGCTTGTTCATCTTCTTCAGTTTGGGTCGGATGCCGAAGACTATCTCCACACGCTCCTTCTCGGTCATCTTGTTGCCCGACAGGCATACCGTGCGTATGTCATTAACTATCTCGATGCTGTTCATAATCAGCTCGCGGTATATCTTGTTGCGCTTGGCTGACAGGGCTACGGCAAGTCCGTTGGCAGGATGGGCATCCAACTGCGCCACCAATCCACCCATATTGTCCACCAACTGACCTATCTCGTGATAGAAACCATATATCTGTGCGGCATAGCTGACGATGGAACGGAAGGAGTCCAGATAGTTGTTGAACTCCCGCTGCAGGTCGGTAGTGGCTTCCACTTCCTCCTTGGTCCAGATATGGCCGGTGGATTGTAGCAGCATCACTTTCTCCTGATTCTTCAGTTCTTTCTCCGCCTTGTTGGTGTACATCAGAATCATCCCCGCAAGAGTCGGGTCGTTCTGCGCCCGCACTCCTGCAAAAGATGATACAAACATAAAAATGGCAATTGATATGAAATACTTCATGACTGATTCCTTTATCGTTAATCACTGATGGTCATACGTCCTGCTCTGCGCCATCTGCTAAGGGCTTGGGTGGCTATCTCTCCATTGCTTCGGTCTATCATCCCTGCCGTCACGCCGTTCCACACATCGGTCATGGTGTAATATCGTATAGACAGATAAAGACGATGCAGCTTCTTGCTGAAGGCACTCAGCTTGTCGTTCAGTGCCCACAGCGTCTTGCTCCTTTCCGCACCAGTCAGCATGTTCTCTTTGCCTCCTTTGGCGACTGCATCTTTCAGCAGTGTGAAGACGGACACCAATTCCGTGGCGGTCTCCATATACAGGTTGTTCATCGAGAGGGTGGCAACGATGCCTTGCGGATTATTGTTGATGGCCTTGCGCATCTTACACAAGGTGATGAATATCTTCACTCCATCGTCGTACAGATAGGTACAGGCTTTGAGGGAAGAGGCATAACCACTGGCGGTTTTCAGATAACTGTTGTACTTCTTCTCCCATTCGTGTATCTTGGTGAACTCTGCGGCGATGGTATTCTGCAACAGGGCAGTCTTGGTCTGACCTTTGATTTCCTTCTCTATCTCACCGTTGATGGCTTCGTTGCCCTCTGCTAATGCCATCCATTCCAAAGGGTTGGCAGTCACAATCTGTGCATGGGCTGACGGCACGCTCAGTACCAATGCCACGACAATGAACCAAATCTTATCTATTCGTAATCTCATATACGCCCTTTCTTCGTTTGTTCGTTTCTACTCTTGTTCGTATCACACTCACCACGTCATAGCTGTTGCTGATGCCGGTCATTTCCAGTTTCGGTGTCGTTCTATCCATCGACAACACGGTCACGCTTTTCAGTCCGCATAACTGTTGTATCAATGTCTGATGCTCGGCAAAGTCCACCACTCGGTACAACTCCATGTAGTTCACGCTCCGCTGAAACACTCCGTGCTCACAGATGAGTTGCTCGCTCCCGATATGGTAGCGGATACTCCTCAGATAGATGAATCGGTAGAGTAAACAGAGGGAGAACAGGAGGCTGAAGACAAGCAACAGGGTACTATATGCACAACCGGGCAATCCTCCGATTAGGAGCATTGCCACGCACAACAGCAACAGAGGCAGTTCGTTGATGAAAAACTGTCCGATGCTGGGGCACAAGGTGATGATGCTATTATCTTCTTGTCTCATACGCTTCTATGATATGTGTTCTTTTCTTCTTTTTCCCTTTGTTTCTCTGCCTTGCCGGCTGCGATAAACTCGGCATAGTCGAAGGTATCTGGTTCGCCCTTGGCAATCAGTTCTGCTGATTTCTTGTTGAGCAGCGCATCGTTCCAGTCCTTGTAGCAACCCAATGGATGATAGGCTTGCACATGCTCGTGACGGAAGCCCATCTCTGCTGCCACCTTCCTGAAGTTTGCAACAAACTGCCGCCCTGCATCGTCCTTGTCAAAACCCAAATAGTGCCGTGCGTTGGGAGTAACGGACAGAAGTCCTCGCATCTGTCCCTCGGTGGGTGTGCCGCCCGTAGATACATACACCATCTTTACAGGATTTATCTGATACTCTGCCATGGCATCGTAGGCACTCTCAAACCATACAATTTCGCTTGCTTTATCCAACGGCTCGCCCGTGAGGTTGGCAATCCACAGTCCTTCACTGCTGTTGCTTCCTTCTGCCTTGCCCTTGTAACCGCCGCTACCGTCCATCTTCGGTCGTCCTCGTTCCTCAAAGCCCACAGTCTTGTCGGGTGTCTTGGGCAGTACAAGCGGAAAGGCAAGGTTGGCAAAGGTAAGTCCATCCGTCCGATGCTTAGTAGCCAGACAGAAATGCCGATGAAAAGCATACTGCGTATAGAGGTCGATGCCTCGGAACTTAAAATAGGGATAAAACCTTTTCTGCGTTTCCCTGTCCTGCGGATTGAACTTGTGGATGTCGTAGTCATTCAGGTTGAATGGCTTTCCGTCCTTTCTTGGTTCTGTAATCTTCGATGGTCTGTCCTCTATGGGTTGGTTGAGCAGTCGGTTGCAGACGAGGTTGACGAGTCGGTCAGGAGACATTCCCACCTTGTTCTCTGAAAACATTTCTGGATGCTCCTTGATGAACGAAATGACATTATACACCTTCTGCTGCGGTGGTTGGAAGCAACATTTCCCATTCTGCGTGACAATGAACTTATCACCACGCACCCGTCTGCCCTCACTGTCAGTACGCACATACGACGGATAACGCAAGCCATCTCTCTTGTTCAGATGATACCCTGCGTCCACCAGTACTTCCTGTATGCTCAACCTGTCCAGAAAGTCATCGTATGTCAGTTCACTACTCATTATAAATTATAAATTGTAAATTATACATTGTTAATATCCTCTCCTTATCTCCGTGGCAACATGATTTGCTTCTGCCTCAAAGTACCTTGCCGCAATCTCCTGTGGCGAATCCACTCCCGGTTTGAAGTAAGGACGTGGACCGCCATGATGCTCTGCATAGAACTCCGGGGCTGGATGGTGATGATGGTGGCTTATGTCATGCGCCACCTCTGCTGTAACGACTGCTCCTGCCGTCAGAGCCGCCAATATCTTCGTGCCCAGTCCGGCGTTGGTTTCGGGGCGTGTCTTCATATCCACTTCACTGAAAACCTTGGAGAAGAGTTTCATGCGATGGTAGTCATCCACCGCCAAGAACTTGTCGTAGTCCTTCTGCTTGATTTCGTGCGTGATGGCTTCTCCATTGATAATGGCGGTCATGCGATACTTATCTTCGCCTTTCTTATCTCCCTCCATCGGAGGCACTTTCTCCACCATGATGTCACCGACTTTCACTTCACGCCCATGCGCTCCCTCACGATACCAACCCTTGTTCTCATTAATCAAGGCAAGGTCTTCACCTCTCACCATGGCATCGCCTTGCAACACGTCACGTCTGACAGTCTCGTCCTCTTCCAACGGAAGCAACCGTTCCTCGTCTTGTTGCTGACGCTGCTGCAACTCCTGTTCAAGTTCGGGATGCAGATGCAGGTCGATGCGCTCCTTGCTATTCAGTGTGTCCATCAGGATTTTGTCAGCAAAGTCGTCCTTGATGATGCCATTCAGCAGTTCCAAGCGTTGAACGACGGGCACTTCCTTGATGGAGTTGGAGGTGAGTTTCTTCAGTTCCTCATCTGTCAGGTCATACACCATGTCGGCATTGACGCTGTTCGACTGAATGGTCAGCGTCTTCGCATTCTCATCAATGATGATGCCATGCGATGCCAGACACTCCTGCCACTTCTCATTGGTGAAATAGACAGGCGAGGTAATCAGTTCCTTATAAGGCTTGGCTGGCTCCGTGCTTCTCGTGCGGCTGATGGAAGGCATTATGATTCCCTCCAAATCTTTCAGCACATCCTGTTGCTGAGGGCTATAACTCTGTTGCTGTCCCTTATAATAGAACCCATAACCGCCGCTCTGCAATTCGCCAGGCTTCATTCTGCCGTCCCAACGTTCAGGCACAATCGGGGCTTCGGGGAAGAACAATCGTCCTCCAACTCTGCGAAGATGGAATCCCTCCTGACTGCGTGGTGTCCAACCTAAAAAGGGTGGTGGCATATCGATGCGCCCCATCCGTCCATACTCGCCGATACCAACACGATAGCCGTGCAGCCCCATAGCTACACGACCGTTGGCATTGCGTGCATGAACGAAGTTCTTGGGCATATAGAAGTCGTTGCCCACAATGCCCGTAAAGGTATTGTAGGCTAACTTGTTGGCATGATTCGTACCCCAGTCGGTCAGAGCCAACATCTGCTTCTCGGTGATGTTATAGGTAAGCAGCGGACTGTCATGCCCTTGCACCACAAGCTGATAGCCGCTGCCATTACTCACCACATGAGCCTGCATACCATTGCGCATGAGCAAGTCACGCATCTCTGGTTGCAGGTCCATCTGTTGGGGATTCGTATTCTTTCTTATCGCCATACTTATTCTTCACTCTTCATTCTTCACTCTTCATTTATCATGCTTCACCGTTCTCTATTGCCTTCTCCAGTTCCTCATCTTTGTGATGGACAAACTGCTCCGCACTCTCTTCACAAATGCAGAGTCCGTTGTTCAGACAATAGCTCTCATATTCTTCCTGCCATTCAGCAGAATGATGGTTGACATACTCCAACCAACCGTACTCGCCGCTCTGTATCTTCTCGACGAGCACATCCTCTGGATAATATTTATTTGATGCCATATACTTATTATATTATGTGTAGATTATTTGTGCATGGAAAAAGAGGCGCGGTTGCGCTCTCCATTCTTCTTCTGCTCATTCCAAAGTTCTTCCGTGTATTCCTCTTCAGGCACATAGTCAAGATTACCGTCATCGCCCATTACCCAACAGCCATAGCACCCGAAGGTGTATTTGTCCCACTCTCGCTTGGTGTTCTCCTTCCACTTCTGACTGTCGCCTTGATTAATCCTTATGCCGGTCTTATCGTTCAGGTCAATACCCACCGTCACCTGTTCGTCCTCCATGATGAGCGTGAGCGGCTCACCCTTCTGCATCACGGTCAGTTCTGCCGAACTCAGTTTCAGTTCATCCTTCAGCACCTCCAAGTTGCGCCCGATGACAGGCGTAGGTACCGACATCACCTGATTGGTCTCCGTGTCAATCTGCACGAAAGCCTTGCTGCTCCTGCCATCAGCATCCTTAACATCGGCAAGGATAGCCTTTCCAGCCAGCAAGTCCTCCTGCTGTTCCTGAGTAAAAGCCTCCAATGGTGATTTCTCCAACTGCGGATAGAAGACCACATCCACCTTGCCGTCCTCCATACGGACCAACGCAAATCGGGTGCGGCTCTTCAATGTCTCGCCCTCATCATTATTCACCTGAATGGGCAGCAACGGTGAACGTCGTCCCTGACCAATATCTTCCAACGCCCACATGGGCAGGTCTTCAATCTTCTCTTGTGTGAGACCAAAACGAGCCAGTGTCTGATAAGGCACCTCGCTCTCTTCAAATCGTACTTGCTTCATACTTTAACTTTGAATTTGAAATTAAACTCATGCAAAGTTATATACCTATTCAGAGACAAGCAGAATTGCATAAGATAATGCGTGTTATTTTTGACGATTATTATTATTTGAGTTTGATTTCTGCTCAAAAATCAAACTCGATTGCTATATTATGTTACAATCTTCTTGTCTTCCCTTTGTTCTTTATGCCAGTCAAAGAATTGCTTGTTACTTTTGCACCATGAAACGATTTCTACTCATCACAATAGCAGCAATATTCTGTTCATCAGCAACAGTATGCGCTCAGTTCAATACCGTCACACAGACTAAGGTACACCGCAAGGCTGTGCCAAAAACGACGCAGTCCGCAACATCCGAACAACTGCCTCCGTGCTCGCCGCATCAGCGGCGAGACTCTCTTGCCTTTGCCCCATTACAAACCCAAACGGAGCAGACCGACCGCCACACGGCACTTGTCAGTCCACTCCGTCATATCTCTGTCACCAGCCCTTTCGGCTACCGCAGAGACCCATTTACAAAAAGAAAAGCCCTACACAACGGGCTTGATTTGAAGGCAAATTACGAACCCACATACGCCATGATGCACGGCGAGGTCATCAAGGTAGGCAAGGACAAACGTTCAGGCCTCTATGTCACCCTCCGTCACGGCGACTTCACCGTCAGCTATTGCCACCTCTCCCAAACTCTCGTCACCAAAGGCACCCACGTCCGTCCCGGCATCATCATCGCGCTGACAGGCAACAGTGGTCGCAGTACTGGTCCCCACCTGCACCTCACACTCAAAGACACAAAAAAAGGACGAGCCATCGACCCGTCCATTCTTCTCAATCTTATCAAGCATCCACTCTAATAGAACGCCTTGTCTTTTGTCGTTCACATCACCCCTTCCGCATTGCAATAATGTCTTAAATATCTAATCCTCAACAATTTCTATTCTTGAAAAACAAGTGTTTTATTCACGAATATAATATGATTTCGTGAAAGATGTCATAAGATGATACTAATATCTATGCTATTTGTCAATAAAGAACCCGTTTCTATGCAGATATTCTGAAACGGTTAGTGTTCCAATCCCTATCTGCTCACACAACAAAGGAAGTTTCTTGAACAACTTACCGTCATTCTGCTGCCTTGTTTCCTCCGTCATTACTTGCATCTCTTCCAGATGGATAGCGTCCGAGTGTCGTACATTCAGTGCATAAATGATAATCTTAGCATCACCTGTTTTAAGGTATTCTTCCTTTTGCTCTATGTATTCTTCTTCAGTCAGTTCCTGCTTCTTCAGTCTTACACAGAAATTGTTGTCTATCATGTTGCTGAATCTCTCTGGGGCACATGGAAATAGATCCTTTGTCGGAATGACCAATTTCTTGTCTTTGAGGAAAGGCATCTTTTCAACTGCAATTCCTTTGGAGGTGCGTTTTGATTCATCCAGAATCACATCAAGTAGCATCAAATCCTTGCGGGAGAACGCCTCTTCCAGGAATGAGTACAACTGTCCGTCCTTATCCAAGGGAAGATAATTCTTGGCAATCATCACCAATGAGCATGTATCAACAACTATCGCCATAACTCCCTCTCAAAATTTGCTGGTTTGACATTGAGTCTCGAACAGAAAGTGGTCTCGTTGACCACTCCATTGAAATAGGCATATTGCATGGTTTTCAAGAATAGCGGAGAAATGATGGGCTTTGGTGTTCGCCCGCCTCTCTTCTCAGAGTTTTTCAACTTTTCCTGTTCCTCTCTTCTTCTGTATTCCTCTGCCAATTCACTCTTGACATTGCTGTAGCTCGAATAGCTGATTTTCCTGTCGATATACATCCTTGTATATAAGGCAAGACGGCTAATGTGCGTCCGTGCACTGATAGCCTTGAAGAGGTCAATGCAGTAGTCGTTACGGGAATCTACACATGCTATGTTAGCAAGTGTTTCTGCTTCTTGTCCCATAATGAACTGATATGCAAAATCATTGCACCATCTTTCGACATCACTGTATGAAGTCTGTGCCGAGATGTCCATCATGTCCACCGACTCCACTTCTTCAATCCCCAATAGACAATGCCCCAATTCATGCGCCAGAGTGAATATTTCTCGCTTGTAATGCTTATGATGCTTAAGCACTATCACATTGGGCTTAAGGTAAAAACCGTCAATGTTGGTTTTCTCTTTCTTGTTCCATGTCTCTATGTATTCAAAGACAAAAATGCCATGATCGGCGATTTTTTCTATCATCTTCACAAGAAACTGCCTATGATTGACAGTTTCCCCGGGATAAAAAAAATCTCTTGCACGTACGGCTACTGTCTTAGGGTCATCTTGTAGGGTGTAGTGTTCTATGTCAAACTTCACATCCAGTTGCGACAGTTTGTTGTATGCATCCAAAGCGTTTTTCAGACTCTCGAATCGGTTTACAGTACGGATCGACTCCAAGTTCAGCTCTGTTCCGAATGAGGTCTTGCGGAAGAAGATACTGCTGCTTGCATTGGTTGACAACTTAGAATAGTCTTGAAAGAAACTGACTTCTTTGTCGAATATCTCACCTATACGCTTCAACACCCCCAAATCAATAGAATCTCCACTGATGTCTGCGGCTCCTGTTATCCGTTTCCTGCCTTTGTTCAGAAGAGACAACAAGTCATCCACCGACATCTTGTATAATGCCAGCAGGTATTCTAAACGTTTCTTGTTAATCTCTACTTTCATATCAGCCTCGATTGAACTATTGTTGTTTTGATGCAAATGCTTAGGCACAATTTTGCGTTGCAAAATTACACATTTTCACTTAAATGGGCGAATTTTCATGCTGAATATCACTGGAATTTATGTTTATTTTGCTAAATCGCTACATTTCGCCACCAAAAAGACACAAAAATAGGACGAATCATCGACCCGTCCTTTTGTTTTTAGCCTTTTTCGTTCTAACCACAGCCTGCAATGTTATTCATCAACTGGTTCATCACTCGCATGTCTCATTTCGTAAACTGTCCATAAGGCTAACACACATTCAATGGCTATCACGGTAATGGCCGCAGTCATGCCCCACCAGTGGGCAATAAGCATAAAGATGCCAGCCTCAATGCACAACGCAAAGAGGATGGTAACAATAAGTGATAATATTCTATTCATTCTACGGTAACTGATTTAGCAAGGTTTCTTGGCTGGTCAACATTCCTATCCTTGTTGATGGCGATGTAATAGGCCAGCAACTGCAATGGGACGGAAACAACGAGAGGTGTAAGGCATTCGGGTACGTCGGGCACTTCAAGGCAATGGTCGGCGATGTCCTTCATTGCGTCATTGCCCTTGGTAATGATGGCGACAACCGTACCGCCACGCGCCTTCACCTGCCTTACATTACTGATTATCTTGTCATACAGCGAGTCCGTTGGAGCAATGACCACCGTGGGCATCTCGCTATCTACAAGTGCAATCGGTCCATGCTTCATTTCCGCAGCAGGATAACCCTCCGCATGGATATAGGATATTTCTTTCAGCTTCAACGCACCTTCAAGGGCGGTGGGGTAGTTGTACCCACGACCGAGATAAAGGAAGTTGCGGGCATAGGTGTATATCTTCGACAAGTTCTTGATTTTGTCAGCAAGTCCCAACACATCTTTTATATACCTTAATTCCGCAACACTATTATAAATATAACTTTTTAAGTACCTGAGCAACAAAAAGTTGCTCAGGATTTTGTCATGTCAGATTTTTCACCTATCTTAGTGTTGCAAATCAAAATATGTATCAAACCCGACAGACATGGCAAAGAAAGCAATAAAATCTGAGAAACTCACTCCTTTTGGAGGAATATTTGCAATGATGGAGCAATTTGACTCCACATTGTCATATGTAATTGACACAACCCTCGGTCTAAGATGCAGGCTGTATGGTTATCAATACAGCGAAATCATCCGTTCTCTCATGAGCATCTACTTCTGTGGCGGCTCATGTATTGAGGATGTCACAACTCATTTGATGCCCCATCTCTCGCTTCATCCGACACTTCGTACCTGCAGCTCTGACACTATCCTCAGAGCGATAAAGGAACTGACGCAGGAGAACATTTCATACACGTCAGATACGGGTAAGAACTACGATTTCAATACGGCTGACACCCTCAATACCTTACTGCTCAATTGTATGTGTGCAGCTGGTCAGCTGAAAGAGGGTGAGATGTATGATGTTGATTTCGACCACCAGTTCATAGAAACAGAGAAATATGATGCAAAGCATACATACAAGAAGTTCCTTGGTTATCGACCAGGTGTGGCGGTTATTGGAGATTTGATTGTCGGCATTGAGAACAGCGACGGCAACACAAACGTCCGTTTCCATCAGAAGGACACGCTGAAGAGATTCTTCGAAAGGTTTGAACAGAACAATCTTGTTATCAATCGTTTCAGAGCTGATTGCGGCTCGTGCTCTGAAGAGATCGTGGAAGAGGTTGCCACCCACTGCAAGACCTTCTATATCCGTGCCAACCGCTGTAGTTCGCTCTACAATGACCTCTTCGCTCTCAGAGGCTGGAAGAGGGGAGAAATCAACGGCATTGAGTTTGAGCTGAATTCCATTCTTGTAGAGAAGTGGAAAGGCAAGACATACCGGCTTGTGATTCAAAGGCGGAAACGGATGGACGGTGAGCTTGACCTCTGGGAAGGAGAATACACATACCGCTGCATCCTGACCAACGACTACGAGCCTTCCGTAAGAGAGATTGTCGAGTTCTATAACCTCCGCGGAGGAAAGGAGCGCATCTTCGATGACATGAACAATGGTTTCGGATGGTCCAGATTGCCCAAATCCTTCATGGCAGAGAACACAGTGTTCCTTCTTCTTACAGCACTTATCCGTAACTTCTACAAGGTCATTATCCAAAGACTTGACGTAAAGAGGTTCGGACCCAATAAAACAAGTCGCATAAAAGCGTTTGTCTTCAGATTTGTCTCTGTACCAGCCAAATGGATCAGAACATCAAGGTGGTATGTGCTGAATATCTATACCTGTAATAATGCTTACGCAGATGTATTCCAGACTGATTTTGGATGACGACTACAACTTATGGGTATGATACTGCGTATTGTCTCAAGTCGCATTGTGGGGTAAGGGGGTATTGTAGGCAGAAGTGGGTATTTCAGCCTCAATTTATCTAATAATTCAGTAATGAGAGAACGTGTACACGTAAATAGGACGATGAAGGACTTAGTTGCGGATTTGAGGCTTATGAAAAGCGTATTGCTTTCTCAATACATGCCGTTCCTCTTCGCTCAGCGACAGGAAATAGGCTTTCCATCCCGGACAGAAATTGATGTGCCATCGCCAAAAACGACCCAACAATGACTTGGGTGAACGGTCGTATCGCCGCCTCAGTGGGCACTGCTGACAGTTATGTTTCTTTTCCAATACTTTATCTATTTATCTTTCGTAAAACTCTCGTGGCAAAAATAAGGATTATTTTCAGTGATCAAGCACACAGTTCATTAAAAAAGAGAGGATTTGCTAAGATTCAGAATAACGACGAGCCATCGACCCCAACGGGAGTCGAACTTCAAGTAACCGCACATGATACAATGTGCGGGTCGAAGTGCCTTCCCAATCCACGACCCCAACGGAGGTCGAACCTTTCTACAGATTATATGGTTCGACCCCGTTGGGGTCGGATGTATAGGAGTCATCTGGCCATCCGCAAGTCTTTGACATTGCGGTTAACGGGGGTGAGACCCTTTTCAGGGTCTGTTTGTTTGCACACCTTCATTCTACATAAACGGCTAAATTCAAATATTAAAAGCGTTTACATATTGCAACGTATTTATCTGTTATGCTCCTATTAAATTGTTCTATATCCTTATACTTTTCAACTAAATCCTTTATCACAGGCGCATTTAAATCGACGTTTAGGGTATATTGAACAAAAGCACGTAGCATCTCATAATTATAATTTACTCAAGTTTCGGATTTAGGTTGAGAGGATAGATTTGGGCATAAAAAAGGCTTTGAGGATTTCCGTATGTCACGGAAATTTAGTAATTTAGAGGTGCCCAAACAACTAATTACAATCACTCAAAGCCATGAGCAAAATTACAAAAATTCCATCGGAGATCCGCAACTTTTTCACGGGAAAACGAATCAATCCCGCATTTTCCAAGTTTATGACCCTCCTTGAGGGGATGAGGATTTCAGACAAAGATCTCGGAGGGAAAAAACGTGAGAACTGTCAGCTTACCAACCTTCAACTTTTCCAGATCATATTGATTCTGCCGTTTATGGCCGTCCCGGGTTTTTCTCATTATGCCGGATCGTCAATCTCGAAACTGTTCGGGGGTAAGAAGGACCTACTCTATTCGTTTATGGCCAAGGACAATATAGACTAGCAACATCATCTGGCACATCGCCTGTCATCTCATCAAGGCCGTGACCATAAGGAAAGACTATCAAAAGAGCCATCTTCCGGCAGTGCTTATTGTGGATGATTCCGACCTGCCGAAGACCGGATTGAGGATGGAGTGTATTGGCAAGATATTCTCGCACGTGTTTCAGCGGTGCATTCTCGGCTACAAGCTGCTGGCCCTGTGCTGGAGCGACGGCCGCTCTCAATTTGTCGTGGACTTCTCGATTCACGGCGAGAGAGGGAAGGTCGATGGCAAGGAACAAGGTCTTACGGCCCGGCAGCGCGAGAGGCGCTACAACCGCAAGCGTGACAGAGACTGCCAGACCGAAAAACGCAAGGAAGAGTATTTCGTATCCAAGCTTGAGCGCCTGAAGAGCATGGTGAAGAGACCATTGGAGGATTGTTCGCCGATATATATGAAGGCGTACACGAGCTCACCGTCGTGGAAAAGATCTGGTCAATCATTATTGATGTAATAGCAATCGTGGCTGAGATTTTTACCATTGACGAGAACGAATTGATGGAGCAAATTATACGGGATAACCGCAGGTTCAAGGCCATGCAACTGATCGCTCAGACTGCATAAAACCTAAATCCGAAACTTGAGTAAAATACATAACTGTAATAATCTACTACTAATCTAAAATAAAGCGATTATAAGCTATCCTTTTCCCTGTGTTTGTTTTAAAGTTTTCACCTATACACTTTTTTATCTTTTCCTGTTCTTTTTCTTTATCCATAACCATTAAATTTTCAAGCAAATCAGCTTCCCATTGTATTTGAAAATCAAGTCCATTAATTTTAGATGGAGTATGGTGGTTGCCTATTATAAAGCATATTCTATCAATATTTTTGTTATAGCCTACCTTTTTTAATATTTCTTTCGCTACTGCTGGTCCTTCCTTTTCTTGATAGACACCATCAATAGAACCGTATTTTTTTTGTGCTTCAACCGCACCAATATCATGTAGTATAGCAGTAATACTGATGAATTCTTTTTCTTCCTCTCCGATATTTTCTCCGTTCATTATATCTTCTGCATTTTTCAAAACTTTAAGAGTATGCTCTATGCCAAAAGGTATTTCTTTGAATACTTCTTTCATCTCTATAATAATTTTTTCTTTAAACATAAATTGCCTCCATTTATACCTTATAGGTGTTTTAGTTCTATCTATCCATTTTTTTATTGGCCGATACAATCAGCATCATGGGACGGCGCATTTCATCCTGCATCCCCGGAATATCCATCATGTTTTCCGGCGGCTGTGGCTCCACAATCTGATTTATTATAAAACCATTTGAAAGCAGCGTATTTAGATATGTGGTCAGTGTTCTATGATATTTTGTAACCTTTTCTCCCAAAAATACAGCTGTCCGTTTGCCCTCATAATAATAATTATCCACTGGAAAATGCAGTATTTCTCCTTTTTCGTTATAATGCCAGTCTTGTGTTCCATAGGCAGTAAAAACAGGATGTTCAACCGTAAAAACTAGCTTACCACCAGACTTCAGTATTCTATATATCTTTTTTACTAAAATCTCATAATCTGCTACATAGTGAAACGCAAGTGAACTTAATATTACATCAAAACTCTCCTCTGGGAATTCCACATCTTCTATAGCACAGCATTTATATTCAACCTGTGGAAAATGTGTTTTTTCTTTGGCTACCTCGAGCATTTTATGAGAAATATCAACACCTACAACAGAAGAAGCACCGTGTTCCATCGCATAAATACAGTGCCATCCATAGCCGCATCCTAAATCAAGCACACGCTTATCTTTAAAATCCGGCAGCAGCTTTCTCAATGTTTCCCATTCTCCTGCACCGGCTAGTCCCTGCTGTGAGCGACTCATTTGACTGTATTTTTGAAAAAATATATTATCATCATATTTGTTTTCTTTCATCTGAATTCCCCTTGTTTAAAAAGTTATTTATCTCCGTTGCAATTTTCTTCACTTCTTTATAAGGCTTCCCGGTCATATCATAGCATTCAAAAAGTGAAAGACCGAGTAATTCAAAAATATGATTAACCCTTTGGCGTATTTTTCAGGTTTATATTAAAAAGTTTCAAGCAGTTTTATAGCTTTCTTTTCGCCTATTCGAACGTGGTGGAAAGTACGCGAACATAAATTCCCGCGCCCCTATGCGCACGCAGTGCGCTCACGTGCCGAAGGCACATATCGCGCCAGAGGCATATCGCACGCGAATGAAATGTAGCGTATATCGCAAATCCGTGAGGATTTATATCGCTTTAGTTTGTCTGCTTCGTCAGACAAACTAAACTTTCCACGTGGCTGGAGAGGACAGAATGAATGTCATTTGAGTACGTCCGTTCTCGGAAACATATCCACTTCGCTTTTGGCACTATCGGTATACGGGAACATATCCAATCTCTCTCAGGAATGTATACCATACTTTTAAAAGGCAGAATAGCATTTTAACTAATGCTACCCTACCTATAACTAAACATTTACAGTTGCATGTGGCCTATTGTTTTTAGCCGTTAAATATTTTATAACTATTAAATAGCGATACAAATTGTTCGAAACTAATATTGTTTATATCATATATTCTCGCATATTTTAAAGCTTTATTAAATTGATTTTTTGTAAACAGTTTTTCATACTCTTTGTTAACCCATTTCATTACAAAAGTTTCATATTTTTTTCTCTCTTTAAATGCCATTTTTGCTGGCTTTCTTTTTAATACAATTAATGCGCTATCCACTTTAGGTTTTGGATGGAAATAATACCTGGGAATTTTTGCTAATATAGAAATATCTACCTCTGCCATTAACAGCAATGCTAGTGATCTGTTTGTATCTAATAACATTTTAGCAAAACCATATTCTACTATTAAATAACTTATTGTGGCTGAACTTTCAAAAACAATTTTTCGAATTATATTTGTGCTTATGTTGTAAGGTATGCTGCCAAATATTTTATATGGATTGTGGCTAGGAAATGTAAATTTTAGTATATCATCATTTACTATTTGATAGTTAGGATAATTTAAGAGCTTATTACGAGTTACCTCACATAATTTAGAATCAATTTCTATCGCCGTAACAAAATTACATCTCTTTACCAATTCAGCAGTAAAATGACCTTTCCCTGCACCTATTTCAAAGATGTTATCTTTTTCATCTAAACTTATGCAATTCATTATTTTTTCTATGTGATATTTTGAAGTAATAAAATTTTGACTATCTTTTATATTTACTTTGTTCATTATAACCCCTCCTTAATTTATTTCATTAACAAACAGTTTTTATGTTTTCATTTGGATATAGTTTTTTCTTATCTGGTCCTATCATAGGATACACCTCTCTTTCATACTTTTATATATTTTCTATCGTGTTTTATATGATTCATTATTTTGATACCATAGCAAAGCATCCTTTTCTAGTTGCTTTACAAATGCATCCTTACCAGTGCAGTAGCCTTCAATATCCTCCGAGAATCGATAAGCCAGCTCCATCTTTAATTCACCATACTCTAAAGCGATGTCTGGATGTGTACGCAGAAAGTCCCTTACTGCTATATGCCTATTAATATCTTTGTGATTGCTTTGCTCAAAAATATGAATCTGGTGTGTCCTGTTATCGCCGCCTTTGCGGAAATATCTACGTCCTTCAATACCAAACTCACCCATACACTCATAACCAATCGCTACAAATTCTTTGTTATGCTTATCAACCAAACTAATATTTGTCACTACGGGCATTATATCAATGATTGATTTAGCGGCTAACCCTTTGACTGCTGTACTGCCAATATGGTAAACCTCCACCAATATATCCTTCAATATATTCTTTATCTTCTGTGATTCATTTTCATACTCTACTTCCCAAAAGGGGTCGTACGGAACTACTCGTATAAACAATATAAACCCTCCAATCTCATTCTCAACGAATAATATTTTTAGAAAAAAGTCTTTATACTTTTTAACAATGGAGCCGCCAGCCAGAACAGACTATACTGATCAGCGACTACCTTAAATTTAATGTTTCAGATTTATTTTCTTATCTCTAATTTCATAAACTACATCAGCTACATTTTCGAGTAAGCGTTTATCGTGGGTGATAAACACGATAGTTCCGGCATACTCCTTCATTAGTATTTCCAAAGCCTCTAAACTTGGTATGTCAAGGAAGTTACTGGGTTCATCCATTAGTAGGATGTTATATCTACCCATGAGCATTTTAGCTAGCAACAATTTTATAATTTCTCCACCGCTTAAAACAGATAAGCTTTTTCCAATATCGTTCTGTTTGAACCCCATAGATGCTAGCACTGAACGAATTTCTGATATATTGTAATCACAATCCTCCTGCATAAACTCCATGACATTCTGATTACTGTTGTACTTGTAACCATTCTGTGCAAAGTAACCTATTTTTGCCTTAGGTGAAATAGAAATTCCTTCTTCATGGTTTAAGATCATTTGGATTAAAGTTGTTTTTCCGGTTCCATTACCACCAGTTAACGCCACTTTTGCTCCTAGAGGAATTTGAAAAGATGCATTTTCAAACAGTGCCTTATCCCCAAATATTTTATTAATTTCCGTACCGACTATAGGGTATGGATTATGGAGCTCCAATGCTTTACTTTGCCTGAAACGAATTCTGCGAATGTCTTCCGGAGCTTCTACATTTCCTAAGGCTGCAATCCTGTGCTCTAGGGATTTAGCGGCATTATGCATCTTTTTTTCCTTACTTCCTATTGATTTTTGATGAGCTAAACGCCCTCCGCCTTCAGTACTTTTTTTCTTTGAAGCACCTTTCGCCTTCTGTTCTATTTTACGAGCCTGTTTTCGCTTTTCCTCCGCAGCCCTTTCCAATCGGGCACGTTCCGCAATAAATTGTTCGTATTCTGCAGCTTGGCTCTTGCGTTCTTCCTCTTTCTGACGAAGATAATCAGAATAGTTTCCCCAATACTCAGTGATTTTGCCATCTTTCAGTTCCCATATTTTATCTACTATTTCATCAAGAAAATAGCGGTCATGGCTAATAACTAACAGTGCACCTGTAAAATATTTTAGCTGTCCAATTAGAAAATCAATTCCTTCACGGTCTAAATGGCTCGTAGGTTCATCCGCTAAAATACCATGAACCTGTGCCGATAAGGCCTGTGCTATTTTAAGCCTTGTTTCTTCACCACCGCTCATGGTCTGTATATCTAATTGCTCAACACCGAGCTTGCCTACAAGTGCAAAATCTTTTTCCACCTGCAAAGTTACTTCGTCCAACTGGGGAATATAGGCAAGTTCACCCAGACGATTCATTTTACATCCTGGGGGAGTTAATTCTCCTAAAAGTACCCTGAGTAAAGTGCTTTTTCCAGCACCATTTGCTCCTACTAAACCAATACGGTCATAATCATATACTTCTAATTCATTTATATCTAAAACATCGCGTCCTTTGAATTCCACACGAATATCTTTTGCTTTTAATATCAATTCCATAACATTTCCTCCTGTCTATAATCGCATGTTTTCTTTTGCTTGTACGCAGGGAAAACCCTGCGATTTTAGCAGGAAGAATTACATGAAAATTAAATACATAAATATGGTCCCTCCTATGAATTTTGTTTTAAATCTAATTTTCTAACCTCAGTTATCATGGGGCAAGCTATGGCAATGCCAATAATTAAAACACCTGATAGTAAAAACCAATGATTTACACCGATTCTATCAGCAAAGAACCCAGATAGAATTAACCCAATTGGCATAGCAAGTGACATGATACTTCCGGTCAAAGAAAATACACGTCCTAAATATTCAGGCTTAATTTTCTCCTGAAAAAGAGCTGTTTGCACACCGCTGTAAAACGGAACCGAAAGCCCCATTATTGCACAGCAGACTACAAATATGAAAAATCCACTTTGGGGAAGTAATCCTGAAATGGTTAAGCTTATCCCCATCATAAAAATGGATGCCGTTATTAATAAGATTCGCTTTTGGTAATTCCCAAATAACCCTAATAATAGACCCCCTATCAACATACCAGAGGCATAAGCAATCTCCGTAATAGAAATATGCATCGGTGTACCATTAAAACATTCCATAGTGATTAAAGGATATAAAGCATTTATGGGCATATAAACAAACATATATAATGTTCCAACGAGTAATAAAGCAAATAATCCTTTATTTTGCCGTAGTACAGCCATTCCTTCTTTCATTTCTCTTATGAAATTTGGTTCCAAACTTTGCACTCGATCACCCAGCTTAGGTATACGTACAATTGCTACCGTAATAGATGCAATCACAGCACCCAATACGTCGATGGCAATAATAGCATTTAAATCCCAAACGGAGTATAAGAGTGCTGCAACTGCCGGACTAACAATATAGCTTATAGACTGCAAAGACTGACTATAGCCTGCGCATTTCGTTAGCTGCTCTTCTGGTACTAAAAGTGGTGTAACCGAATTGAGTGCTGGGGTATGAAAAGCTGTTCCAATGCTACGGATAAACAATACTATCATAACCATCCAGACAGGTAGCTCCATATAGAATGCAACAATAGCTAGCACGGCCCCAGCTGCTGCGATAATTAAATCAGCACCAATCATTATCTTCTTCCTATCATGACGATCCACTAATACACCAATGGCTGGTCCAAAGACCGCATAGGGTAAAAAACCTACAAGTGAAGCCATAGACAAGACCATCGCAGATCCTGTTTTTTCTGTAAGGTAAAAAATAATCGCCATTTGCAGGATGGCACTAGTGATTAATGATACTGCCTGCCCTGCCCATATTGTATAAAACTTAAGTTTCCAATTGTTGTATTTTTCCATTTATATTATCTCCCTTAATTCCGCAACACTTTGATTTAACTTTATTTATAAGTTCCTGAGCAACAAAAAGTTGCTCAGGATTTTGCCATGTCAGATTTTTCACTTATCTTAGTGTTGCAATTAGAAAACAAGCGAAAATCGTAACAAGGCGCTGCATAGGTACAAATAAAATTCGAAAAACTCACACCTTTTGGAGGAATTTTTTCAATCATGGAGAAATTTGACTCCATGCTTTCACCCGTTATCGACTCAACACTGGGTCAGAGATGCCGCAGTATCATCGGATATCAGTTCAGCGAGATAGTCCGTTCGCTGATGAGCGTTTATTTCTGTGGCGGCTCATGCGTGGAAGATGTAACGTCACAACTGATGCGCCATCTCTCGTATCATCCTACCCTTCGTACATGCAGCTCTGATACCATCCTCAGAGCCATCAAGGAACTGACACAGGAAAACATCTCCTATACTTCCGACCAAGGCAAGACCTATGATTTCAATACTGCAGACAAACTCAACACATTGCTTATAAACGCTTTGGTTTCTACAGGCGAGTTGAAGGAAATTGAGGAATACGATGTTGACTTTGACCATCAGTTTCTTGAAACGGAGAAGTATGATGCAAAACCGACCTACAAAAAGTTCCTCGGCTACAGGCCTGGCGTATATGTTATCGGTGACAAGATAGTCTATATCGAGAACAGCGATGGCAACACGAATGTGCGTTTTCATCAGGCAGACACCCATAAGAGATTCTTCGCTCTTCTGGAATCCCAGAACATCCGTGTAAATCGCTTCAGGGCAAGACTGCGGTTCCTGCTCGAAGGAAATCGTCAGTGAGATAGAGAAGCATTGCAAACTTTTCTACATCCGTGCCAACCGATGCAGTTCGCTCTACAATGACATCTTTGCTCTGAGAGGATGGAAGACGGAGGAGATTAACGGCATCCAGTTCGAACTCAATTCCATTCTCGTTGAGAAATGGGAAGGCAAGTGCTATCGTCTTGTCATCCAGAGACAAAGACGCAACAGCGGCGACCTTGACCTGTGGGAAGGCGAATACACTTACCGTTGTATTCTGACCAACGATTACAAGTCATCGACAAGGGACATTGTTGAATTCTACAATCTGCGTGGCGGCAAGGAACGTATCTTTGACGACATGAACAACGGATTCGGTTGGAGCAGGCTCCCCAAGTCATTCATGGCGGAGAATACTGTCTTTCTTCTGCTTACTGCATTGATACACAATTTCTACAAAACCATCATGAGCAGGCTTGACACCAAGGCTTTTGGGCTCAAGAAAACGAGTCGCATAAAGGCTTTTGTCTTCAGATTCATCTCCGTACCTGCCAAGTGGATCATGACTGCAAGGCAATACGTGCTGAATATCTACACAGAGAACCGCGCTTATGCAAAACCCTTCAAAACAGAATTCGGATAAGAATCCTTTCTTTCCGGTTAGAATATGCGTATTGCCTCAAGTCGCATTGTGGGGTAAGGGGAAGGTATGCACAAATCGGACAAAATTCACGCTCATACTATCATGATGCATAGTGTTCAAGCTCTTTACTGCAATTGAGATTGCCATTGAGATTGCTTGCGGATTTTAGGATATATAGGGGCATGTTCTTCAACTCCCGGACAATCCTCTCTACGGTTGCATCATCCACAGTACCACGCATCTGTCCCACGCAGAGGGCAAGCAGCATCAGCACCGTTACCTGTCCTGTAAAAGCCTTGGTAGAAGCCACACCTATCTCAGGTCCTACATGGATGTATGTCCCGGAATCCGTATTTCTTGGGATAGAGGCACCCACGACGTTGCAGATGCCATACACAAAAGCCCCCTTGCTCCGTGCCAACTGTATGGCGGCAACGGTTCCGAGCGGTCATACTTCCTTTGTAACTCCATACACTTCTCAAAGGAGAAGTCGGATGCCTCAAAAAGAGGCTGGATAAGGTGGGCGCATTCGTTCAGCAGTCCCTTGACGATGTGGATGTTCATCTCGTGGCAGTTTCGGCAAATTGCACTGTTGCAGTTGATATACCGATGACTGTTGATGAAGTCATCCACATAGCGGTCATACCGCTTGCCATTCAAAATCACATCCTGAAGATAGAGTTCTCTCGCTTCTAAGAGTAACTCAAACAATTCTTCTGCTACATCCTGTTCGGTAGCGAAGTGGGTCAGGTGTTGCTTCTCTTCAAAAAAAGAGAAGACTTTTTAATTTGTTTTTGCATACTAAATTACTTATTTATAAGTTTATGACGACTGAAATATAAAAATTACACAACATGGTTCAGTATTAGGTTATAATTCTTGTAAAGTTACATTCCTCCTCCCAACGCATGGTAAAGTTTAATTATACTTTGTATGCGTTCAAAACGAGTTTGTAACTGTTGCACTTCCGCTTCGAGAAGAGACTGTTTGGCGGTCAGCACTTCCAGATAGGTGGTATTGGAATGACGCATCAGCGATTCTGTCTTTCGCACAGCGTCGCATAATGTTTCAACCTGCCGAGCATTGATTTCAATTTGCGATTTTGCCGTCTGCCATGCGGTCAGAGCATCGTTCACTTCCTTTCCTGCGTTCAGTAATGATTGCCGGAACAACAGTTTGGCTTCTTCCTGACGGCTTTTGGCTATCTTCAAGTTGGCGATGTTTACGCCCCGGTTGAATAACGGCTGTGTCAGGGAACCGATGGCATTAAGTAACCATTGTCCGGGATTTACGATTACGCCACCGCCGTTATTAGTCCATCCAAGAATTCCCGAGAGGGTAATATTGGGATAGAAGGCGGCACGGGCCGCATTGGTGGCGTAGAATGCTTGCGCCAGTTCCATTTCAGCCTGACGCACGTCGGGACGGTTGGAAAGCAGTTGCAAAGGGACTCCGATCGAGACAGTATCGGGGAAAGCAGCCTCGGCCAGATCACTTCGTCCAATCGAGTGTGACGGCATGGCAAGTATCGCAGACAGGGCGTTTTCTGTTTCGGAAATACTCTTGCGTATGGATAACAGGGATGCTTCGAGTCGCATCACGTTCGCCTTTGCCTGCAATACGCCAGCCTCGTTTGATTTCCCCACTTTTTTCAACGCTTCAAGAGTGCGTACGGTAGTCCGCCAGTTCTCCAAAGTCCGGTTACTTATTGTCATTTGTGCGTCAAGCATGGCAAGGGTGTAGTAACTGTCTGCAATAGTGGCGACAAGCTGTGTCTGTACGGCCTGCCGGTAGGCACGGCTTCCTTGTAATGCGGCGGCTGCGCCACGCTTTGCCGCCGTAAGTTTGCCGAAGATGTCCAGTTCCCAGCTTGCCGACGCTCCCACATTATATGTCTTTGCCGTTGCTCCGTCATGTTTATTGGCATTACCTTCGGCAGTCAGTCCCAGTGATGGAAGATATGATAGTCTGGCAGTCATCAGGACGGCTTCTGCCGCTTCCACGCGTAACCGTGCCACATTGAGGTCTGCGTTCCGTTCAAGTCCGGTTTCAATCAAGGACTGGAGTTTCGGGTCGGTAAACATTTCCCGCCACGACAGGGACGCGATGGTCATTGTATCAATGTCCGCCGGCATGTCCCGATACAGATTCTCCGTTGAGAGGTCAGGGCGATGATACCGGCTGTATGTGCCACAGCCGGCAAGCATCCATCCCGACAATATGATATATATTACTGTCTTCTTCATTTAATTATGCTTAACACGTTCTTGGATATATTGGAATACAATAAACAATGACGGCACAAGGAACAACAGAGCCAAAGTACCTACAATCATTCCACCGATTACACCTGTGGCAAGCGAACGGCTGCCGTTGGCACCCACTCCGTGCGCCATCATCAGCGGGACAAGACCGAACACCATGGACAACACAGTCATCAATATGGGGCGCAGGCGGACTTTTGCCGCACTGTATGCCGCCTGTGCCAGCGTCATGCCTTCCGACCGCCGTTTACCGGCGTATTCGGTAAGCAGGATCGCTGTCTTGGCAAGCAGGCCTATAATCATGATAAGTCCGGTCTGCATGTAGATGTTGTTCTCCAGACCGAAGAGCCACGCAAACAGGAAACTGCCCATCAGTCCGCAAGGCACCGACAACAGAACCGCGAAGGGTATGAACACGCTCTCATACAAGGCGCACAGAATCAGATAGACCAGAACCATGCAGAGCAGGAATATAAGCGTGGCATTGTTGGTCGTCTTGCTTTCCTCACGCGAAATGCCGCCAAACTCGTATGTGTAATTTGACGGAAGCACTTCACGTGCCGTCTCGCCGATGGCTTCGAGCACCTGCCCCGAACTGTAGCCCTGAGCCGGAGACCCGCTAATCGAGATGGCGTTGAACAGGTTGAAACGGGTGAGGTCTGACGGGCCGTTGGTCTTGGTCAGGCGCACGAACCGGCTCAAAGGCGACATGCCGCCATCGGTGGCACGCACATACATGTGGTGCAGGGATTCCGCATTCACACGATATTCCGCCGGAGCCTGCATGGTCACATGGTAGAGCTTGGAGAACCGGTTGAAGTCGGAAACATATTGTCCGGTATAATAGCCCGACAATGTGGAAAGCACATCTGCGGGCGACACACCCGACTGTTCGCATTTGGCGGCATCGATATCCACCCAGTATTGCGGATAATCCGTGGCAAAGGAGGAATAGACTTCGCCGATTTCGGGTCGCTGCGACAAGGCTTCGACAAACTTGTCTGCCTCTTCCTTGAAGGCGGCGATGTTTCCGCCCGCCTTGTCCTGCAAATAAAGCTCGAAACCGTTTCCCATGCCGTACCCGGCAATCATCGGAGGCGACATGGCGAACACCGTGGCATCGGGAATATCCGAAGTGGCGGCATAAATCTTTCCGATGACATCATTGACCGACTGCCCCTCTCCCTTACGCTGCTCCCAGTCTTTGAGTGTCACGAAATACATCGCCTGCGAGGGACCGGAACCGCTGAAAGAGAAACCGGCGACCGCACCGCTGTATTCAATCTCGCCGATGCTGTCGAGACGGCTGTTGATACGCTCCATCACCTTACTTGTCTGAGCCATGGATGTGCCGGGCTTCGTGTTCATGCTCACCATGACCGTCCCGGTGTCCTCTTCGGGAATAAGTCCCGTCTTTGTGACATTGACCAGCAGCACCAGCAACCCGAAAGAAATGCCTATGATGCTCCACAACAGCCATCGGCGATGGATAATGAACATCACTCCACGTACATAGCGTCGGCTCAGACGGTCGAAGACGGCATTGAACGCTTTACGGAAACGGGCTGCAAAATTGTTCTTGGTGTTGCCCTGCTCATCGATATAGGGTTTCAGCAGCAGCGCGCAAAGTGCCGGTGAGAGTGTGAAGGCATTGACTGCCGAGATTCCCACGGCAACAGCCATCGTGATACCGAACTGCGTGTAGAACGCTCCCGAAGTCCCGCCCATCATGGCAACGGGGAAAAACACTGCCATAAAGATGATGGTAGAGGTCAGGATAGCCGACGAAACGCCTTTCATGGCATCATCAGCCGCGAGAACCGCAGACTGATAGCCCTCGTCGAACTTCGCCTGCACCGCTTCCACCACCACAATGGCATCATCGACCACAGTTCCGATGGCAAGCACAAGCGCGAACAGGGTGAGCAGGTTGACGGAGAAGCCGATCATGGACATCACGGCGAACGTACCGATAATGGAGACGAAAATGGATATCGTAGGAATAAGCGTGGACTTAATATCTTGCAAAAATACATATACCACCACGATAACCAGAAGTATCGCTTCAATAAGTGTCCGGATAACAGAATTGATGGAAGCATACAGGAACTTGTTGGTATCGGTAAGCACCACGAATTCCGTCCCTTCGGGCAAGTCCCGGCTGAGGTCGTCAAGCACTTCGTGAATCTCCTTGATGGTGCTTGAAGCATTGGACCCGGCTTTCTGGTTGATGAGCATCATGGCTGCCGGATGCCCGTTCACTTCGGAGGAATAGTTGTAGTATTCATCGCCCAGTTCCACATCGGCAACCTCCTTCAGCCGAAGCACATTGCCGCCCGGCAGTGACTTGATGACCAACTCACCGAACTCTTCCGCGCCGGACAAGCGTCCGCGGTATTTCATCGTGTATTCATTGGCGGTAGGATGATTGGCACCGAAGGAGCCGGTGGCGGCCTCGATGTTCTGTCGTGCGAGTACGGTGGATATGTCATCGGGGATAAGCCCGTATTGCGCCATCTTGTCGGGACGCAGCCAAAGTCGCATGCTGTAGTTGGAACCGAACAACTGTGCCTTTCCCACGCCGCTGATACGTTTCAGCCTCGGCTCGACATTGATTTTCAAGTAATTGTTCAGGAAGGTCTGGTCGAAGCGGTCATCGGGCGAATAGAGCGCGAAAGTCATCAGTTCGGCATTCTGCTGCTTTTCAGTGGTGACACCGGTCTTGGTGGCTTCCGCCGGAAGCTGGCTCAGCGCGCCGTTCACGCGGTTCTGCACGTTTACCGCCGCCATGTCCGCGTTGGTTCCCTGCTTGAAATAGATGTTGATGGAAGCATCGCCCGTATTCGATGCCGTGGAAGTCATATAGGTCATGTCTTCCACGCCGTTGATGGCTTCTTCCAGAGGGGTTATCACTGCCTTCTGCACAGTTTCAGCGTTTGCTCCAGGATAAGTTGCGAATACGTTGATGGTCGGAGGTGCGATGTCGGGGTATTGTTCCACCGGCAAGGAAAACATGGAAATCATGCCCAACAGTACAATCACCACCGAGATAACGCCCGAAAACACCGGGCGGTCTATAAAAAATCGCAGGTTCATTTCGTTTCGTTTTTAGGGGTTATGCTCATGCCTTCTCTCACCAGTCCCACGCCTTCGGCGACAATGGTGTCACCGACCGAAAGACCTTCTTTTACGATAAACCGGTTGCCGTCGTTCAGGCGGTCCACCGTGAGATAGGCGGCTTCCGCCTGTCCGTTTTTCAGACGGTAAGCGATAATCTTGTCCTGCAGTTCCACGGTGGCGGTCATGGGAATGGTTACGGCCTCCGTTTTCGGGTTTTGAAGGATGACATTGCCGATGCTGCCACTCAACAGTTCGCGGTCGGGATTGGGGAACAGGGCTTTGATTTGTACCGTTCCGGTAACAGGATCCACCACGCCGCTTACGGTTTCAATACGTCCTTTCGCCTTGTACAGGCTGCCGTCGTTGAGTTGCAGGCCCACTTCCGGCGTCCCGGCTATCATGCTGTCAATCGAGCCATAGCGAGCCGAATATCGCCGTAGCATATTCTCCGAAATGGAGAAATAGGCATACATCTCCGCATTGTCGGACACGACCGTGAAAGGCTGTGCCATATTGGGACCGACAAGCGCACCGATGCGATAGGGCAATGTGCCTACTACTCCGTTGCTCGGGCTTTTGATTTCCGTATAGGAGAGATTGTTGCGTGCATCCGATTCTTGTGCCTTTGCCTGTTCGAGTTCAGCACACGCCACTGCCAGTTGGTTCCGGGCGAGAGAAAGCTCGTAGTCGGATATGACCTTCTCGTCAAACAATGCCTGCTTGCCCCGCAGCTCGATTCTTGCCGTTTCCACTTTTGCCTGTGCCGCGCTGACATTGGCCTGCGCCGTGCGTAATGCCGCCCGATAGGGCACTTGGTCAATTACAGCCAATACTTGACCGGTCTTCACCCGTTCACCCTCTTTCACTTTCAGACGGATAATGCGCCCGGATATTTGCGGCAGGATGTCCACATCCTGCCGTCCGCGTATGGCGGCGGAATAGGACTCGGAGATTTCCACCGGACTTGCCGCGACCTTTATGACCCGATAACTCTGCACCGCATCCTGCTTGCCGTCCGCCTGCCTGCATCCGGTCGGCAGGAACAGCATGAGAGCAAATGCGGCGAAATTCGTGATAATGAATTGCTTGTTCATATTTTCTTCTTGTTTTGTATTAATTCATAATAGGTTTGGTGTGTCACCACTGACGGATGGTATTCCACTCTTTTTCGAGAATGGCATAAACACAGGTATCTTCATATTTTGGGGAGCCGTCAGGATTGTTTACGAATGTCACAAACTCTTTGAAACATCCTTCGCGGCGCATACCAAGACGTTCGCATAAGCGTTTGGAGCGGATATTGTCATCTTCCACAAATCCATAGATACGCCGTGCGCCCGCCTCTCGGAAAAGATAATCCAACAATCCGGCTGCCGCTTCACAAGCGAATCCTTTGCCTTCAAAACGTTTGTTGAAATGCCACCCCACATTATAAGTGTCTTCATTCTCACGCAAAGCGAACACGTCACCGATAATAAAGTCATCTTTTTTCAGACTCACCGCATAGCGCAGCATGTCTTTCGGGGAATACTGCATATATGCCCATGCCGCCTCTCTGGAACAAAGGCGGTCTCCGGCAAAGCAATTCACACGCGGATGGGAAAGATACTCCAACAACCCTTCGGCATCCTTCTGTTTGAAATTTCGAATGATAATTCGTTCGGTTTCGATATATATTTCCTTGTAATAATAAAATGGTATGAGTACGCCCAAAGTAGCGAAGGCAAGCATGGCATAGAGATACTGGTGGAACCAGATGAAGGTCATCCCGTAGAACAGGAAGGCAATGCTGCACAGCCCAGAGGCCAGTCCGTCGATGCCGTCGATGAGGTTGATGGCATTGATGATGAAAACCGTAACGAAAACGGTGAGAGGGATGCTAATCCACGACGGCATGGAATGGATGAACAGCATTCCGTGAAGGTCGGACAGTTCCACTCCGCCAGCCACCAGCATGATGCCGCAGACTATCTGGATAAAGAACTTGGCACGGTAGCGCACACCGATAAGGTCATCGGCAATGCCGACAAGGTACAACATGATGATGGCGCAGAAGGCGTATGCCAATGGCAACGCTTCTGCGCCTATTTCCTTAAGCAGCTCATCATGTCCGGTTGAGACATTGACCGCCAAAAGCAGGACAAAGGAGAAGAACACTACGGGCTTGAAGGCCATACCGCCAAGGCGAGGCACTACACACTGATGTATCTTCCGCTCGTCCGGCTCGTCGAACAGTCGCCTGCGGAAGGCGATGAGCAGAATCTGCGGTATCACGATTCCTGCGAAAAACACGCACAGGAAGAATACCGACAGGATGTTGACAATCCAAATTAAACTCATTCTCTATCTAACTTTAATAGGCCGTTTGTGTCGGTCTGTCCTGTACTAATCCCTCTGTATCAATCAATTCGGGGGGGGGGTAATTCGTGTTTCCATAATCTCAGTCTATGATTTGAATATATTCCGGCTTCACCTCAGCTGAAACCGCCAGTAGGTCGGGAATAATGACGACAAGCTGCCGACCTCTCTTTTTTGCCACTTTTATGAAGTAGCCCTCCACCTGGTCGAACGGTCCGCCATGTACCCTTACTCTTTTACCTTTTTCAATGTTGATTTTATCTTTTTCCTTGTTGATTTCGCTGATTTTGTAGAAGTGTACCTCTTCATCTGCCTGCTTGCACACCTTGATGAAGTTGGTCATGTCTTCATCAGGTACAGTCAGATAGACAAGTTCTCCGCCACTTTTCCATGTGACAAACTGTAGGTCGTAATAATAATTGTGTTTGAAATCAACAATCTTCTGATGACTTGCATGCACAAACACCAGACTATGGATGACGGGTACCATGAAAAAGACTTTCTTGCCCTTGACAGTGCGAAGGACTTTCTGCTTGGGTATGAAATACTCTAAGCCATACGTTTCATTAGAGAGCCGATCTTCGGCAGTATTCTCGTTCTTGTAGGCCCGCATGACATACCACAGTATCTTATCCTTGTCCAATACATTCACCATACTGTTTTGACATGTGTTTTTTGAGAAAAGAACGTACTCATGGTTCATCCCGATATGCGTATCGGTCTGTATATCAGCAACTTTCTATGTGTTTCAACTACAATAGTCATCTATTCTCATCTTTCTGAGTCCACCCCCTGCAAAGCCCCTCTTTACGACATAAAAATTCGGTCGGAAAAGGTATGCAAAAGATGTTTCTCTCTTTAAGAGAAATATCGTTTTGCTAAACAGTTGATATTGAGGTATCATTTTATCGTAAAAGACATATTTGCTCAACAATTGCTTGACGGAAATCAACAAATTTTAGCATTTTTGTAAAAAAGTCGCTATATAATTTGGTGAATTGGAGTTATTTTCATATTTTTGCATCCCGAAGAGTTTCTCTTAAAGAGAGAAACACCTTTTTGCTCAACAATCCCCGACTTTTTTATTATAGTTGCGGTATCACACCGCAATACAATAGTTATAAATATTGAAATAAAGGTGCAGTGAGACGCTGCACCTCCTAAAGAGAATTGATGATGAGATTGTTGGCGTTGTCAACGACAGAGGTGTCCAATGAGGAGAGGTATATCTGTGTGGTTTTCTCGGAGTCATGCCCCAATGCCTCGCTGATAGTAGATACGGGCACGTTCTTGCTCTTGGCTATGCTTGCCCAGGAGTGGCGGGCTACGTAGGTGGTCAGGGGTACGGACAGGCCTATCATTTCTCCGATTTTCTTCAACTGCTTGGTGATACGGCTATAGGCATTCTTGTACTGTCTCCAGAATATGGCTCCCTCTCCTTTTGCTATAGGGAGCAGGTAGGGAGAATCATCTGTTTTGTACTTCGCCACTATCTCCTGCATGGCAGGTTCCCATTTGATGTGCAACTGTTGTGAGGTCTTCTGACGGCGGTAAATGAGCGTACTGCCATGCAGATTGCTTGGTGTAAGTTGTGCCATATCGATGAACGACATCCCACGGGTATAGAAACTGAACAGGAACATATCCCTTGCAAGCTCCAAACGGGGGTTCAGACTCAAGTCCAGCTCTTTCAGTTGCTTGATGATTTCCAAGGGGAGTGCCCGCTTGACGGTCTTGTCGATGCCGGTATATACATGCTTGAACGGTGAGGAAGAGATGACCAGTCCGTCATCTACGGCATGATTGTAGATGGTGCGCAGGTTGCGGATGTAGAAAGAGGTGGTGTTGCGGCACAGTCCGCTGTCTTTCAGCCACTGTTCATAGCCTTGTATCGTTGTCCCATCGACTTCCTCCAATGGCACATCGCCTCCTTTCAGGTAACGCTGGAGGCTGTTGAGGGTGGTTTTGTACCTTGCTACCATCCGCTTCTTGCCGATGCGTCTCAGTTTTTCGTTCAACTCCAGCGTATAGCCGATAATGCCATGTAATTCTTTTCCCTCATGGAAGTTGTCAACGACGGTGTCTGCTGTATATGACTGCCCTTCCTTGTCCAACCGTGCAATGACCAACAGCAGTTTCTTCCTGTCAGCATCCAATGTATCTTTCAAGGAAAGAAGATAGGCTTGACGTTGTGGAGTGACGGAAGTTGGCAAAATGATGTTTGAATGGTCCGCATCCCACTCTGAGGAATAGATTCTGTACTCTGTATGGATCTGACGTGCCACACGATTGTGTATCACCTGATAATACAGGCGACCCTCTTTCTCTTGAACAGATGATGTTCTGAACTTTAATTTGATGGATGCCATAATGCTCTGACTTTAACATTGAAATTGCAATTATTACCTTTATATATAATATAAGTGACAGACAAACAGGTATAGGAGGGATGGTGCCTCACCGCTCGGCATACAACAGCTGATATTCCACCCACCTCCGTTTCCTAATGGATGCCACTGCTTTTCCCCTCCATTTGCAATAGCTCAGATAGAGTGGCAGGATGTCCCTGTCGCCACGTTCCAATCGGGTGAGCAGGGACGCTTTCGGGTATCGTCCATTGCCTAACAACTTGGCTGGTCCAATCTGGTACGAGAGGGTGGCAAGCAGATAAGCATCCCTGCCATAACGGGCATATAGGCGCAGGTGCCGGAGGAGGTCTGTCCGTAACAGCAAATCTGCACGCTGACGTGTCAGTGTTTTCGGGAAACGCTCTCCCTTCTGTAGCTGGTGACCATAGCCCACATAGCCCGGTGTGGTCTTTGGGTCGTGCCAACCCTCGAAGTGTTTGGTAATGGCTACCATCCGTTCAAACAGTGCCCTGTCAATGGTTTGGCTTTGACAGGGCACGCTACAGATGGCCAACATGCTCAATAGTACGATGATGTATCTTCTCATTACATTATTTTATATAGGAGGTGCGATGTCTCACCGCACTCTAATCAATATCACTACATCATAGTGCGGAACTGCTGAATCTCTTTAATCATGGCTTTCACGTCCTCCCCAACCTGAACGAAGTTCTTGTAGAGGATGCGCTCTCGCTCTTCTTTCGACTTGAACTTATAGAACTTAGGGAGAGGGACATACTCCGATTCCTCCTTCTTTATTTCCGTCATATCGAAGTCGGTCTTGCAGTAGAACTTGGATGTCTTGAACTCCTCGCTCTCCTGGATGTTCATGCTTCCGTTCATCCCGGTCTTGGTGACTACGAAGTCACGGGCGGTCTGTCCACATATCCAACCTGTGGGCATATCGGAGATTTTGCTTGCAGGCACCAGGCTGTCCATATTCTCATTGAGGTTGATGGAGGTCTTGTCACGGTCGATGGTCACGCCCTTTTTGAGTTGCACTACTTTACCGAAGATGTCACTCGACAGCCATTCGAGGGTTTCCTTGGCTCTTGCCGAACCGCTCACCACATTGCCCACGGTGGTGATGATTTTCTGCATACCCACCTTGCCATAATCGGCTTCCAACTGCGGAAGTTCCTGAAAGCCAAGTGCCACGCTCACCTTGTTGCTTCGGGCTGTGCCTATCAGTCGGTCTATCTTGTGGAAATACAAGGTCGGCAACTCATCGACGATGATGCTGACAGGAACGTTCTTGCCCTGTCCTGTATTCACCCTCGTTACAAGGCGGTTGAGAATCAAGGCATTCAGTGCACCGATGATGCTCTCCATCTCGGGGTCGTTGGCAATGAGCAGATAACTTGGATTCTTCGGGTCACTGACCTTCAGGTCGAAGTCATCGCCGTCCTTGTGGAATATCCAGTAAGATTCCTTGGTGGCGAGACGGGAGGTATAGACACGTAGCGTGCCAATCATACCTTCCAACTGCTCCATGGCTTTGTTGGCAAAGGCAGTCTGGAACGGGCCAAGCAAGGGGGCTACCTCGTTGTCGGTCTGAAGTACCTCGAAGATGGTCTGATAACTCTCATTGAGGAACGATAGGATATGTGGCATGTCGCTGTACTTGCCCAACCAATAAGCGGGCTGCACCTCCGCGCCCGAATGGTCGAACACCCGTCCTGTGGGTATCAGCCTTTTCGTCTTTGGGTCTTCACGCCGCTCGGCAATCAGCATCTTTCCGTCCTTGTCGTAGGGCTCCTTGCCGTAGTTGCAGAAGAAATAGATGCAGGCGGCAAGGAAGTTGACGGCAGAGGTCTGGAAGAACTGGTCGCTGCCACCGCCGCCTTCCTTCTTGCCTTTTTGCAGGGATTCAAGCAGGGTCTCGGCGGTCTCGCTCGCTGCGGCAAGGTTGTTGATGTACTTCAACTGGATGGGGTTCACACGGCGCGAATACTCCACATCCACAAAGTTGATGATGTTGAACTTCATGCCATGGGGCATCTTGCTGTCCTTGGCATTCTTGTTCTTCAAGTAATGATAGTAGAGTTTGGTGGCGAGAGTGGGAAACTTATAGTCGTACACCACCATGGCAAAGCCCTTCTCGCTGTGCTGCCTGATAAACGGCTCGATGATGGAGAAGGTCTTACCAGAACCAGGAGTACCCACAACCCATGTGCCACGGAACGGATTGACGATGTTCACCCATCCCTTGCGGAACTTGCCCTTGTAATAATAGCGCATAGGGATGTTCACGCTGTACTTGTTCTCCTGCAACTCCCTGCATTGCTCAAAGCTCTCATTCTCGAAGTTGAAGCGGTCTTTCAGCAGCCCTTCCTTCAGGAACTTAGAGATATTGTCGAGGGCGATATGCACCAATACGACACCGACGATGGAAGTGAGCATATAGAGCCAAGTGTTCAAACGGAGGGTATAGAAACAGGGCATTATCGAATGACCGAACAGCCATACGGACTGCACAATCAGCAGCACTCCCGACAGCAGCGGATAGAGCACCTGCCTGCGAGCGTCAAACTCCAGATGCTTCTTGTTGCGCGTTCCCACACAGGTGATACATATCAGCAGGAACGTAGCCACCTTGCTATACACGAGGTTGCCGTCATGGTAAATCATCCACCGCTTGATGCGAGTGTGGATATCCGTCACTACGCCGCCCAAGAAGTCCAACTGCTCCGGCTCCAGTGCGTAGGCGAAGAACTCCATCAGGATGGAGACATAAATCACCGCCCTGAATATCTTGTAAAAACCCTGTAACTCTTTGCTTTCTTCCATTTACTTTACGATGATGTTGGGTGATAATGAGAAAAGATGAAGGATGCCACGGTGGACACCCTCCAATCCTCTTATGAGTTTTATTCGTAGCCGTTGATGGTCTTCTCAGACTCTACTGTCCACGGAGAAATAGTTGCAGATATGACCTCCAAGGTGTTGCGTACAGGCTTCAATGAATAGCTGTAGGAATGACCCGCTTTCCACGTGTCGTTTGTGAGGAATACGAAGTTCTCCCCATTGCTGAGTTGCAATGTCATGTCTGGCATAACCTGTGCAGGAACATAAAGCGTATATTCCATGTGGTCACTTTGTGGGTCGCCGAAATAATAGGTCGTCACCGACTCGTCACTGCATTCTACCTTTCCGGTCTTGATGTTGAAAGTACCGCTGTCAAAATAACCGACGAACGTGAGTAGGCTTCCTGCAAAATCATTGGTGGTGAAACCGTATTCTGGTGAGGTATAGACCTTGATGATGACACGCACCATCTGATGGGTGAAGTTCAATGTAAGGCTCGGATTGGCGTATGATGCCGCTCCACTGGCAAACAGAAAATCATTGACCTTCTGCTCACTCTGTACAGCTGCCTCCGGCACTTGGAACTCTATGAGGTCGTTGGTAGGATTTGCCGTATAGGGATAGTAGGCATTGAAGGTGTGAGTGTCTGTGTCCGTGAAAAACACCTTGTTGGCTGACACAAACTGATTCGTGCCGCCGCTTCGGGTGAACTTCATATTGTTGATCATCCCTGTGGAAGAGATGCCAATCATATCATTGAGTTCCCACTGGTTGTCAACGGCTCGTGTGGAAACGGCAGGTTGCAGCATCTCCAGATTGGTGAATACCTGAAGCTGCTTGGTTGATGTGCTGTCGGTCACGACCACAGAACCTCCGCCACCGGGCAGGTAAATCTCATTGACGATGTCTTGGTCACAGGACGTGAGGAGCATGGCTCCAAGTCCCAACATTAGAAACAAATTCTTTTTCATGCTTTTTCTTTTTTAATTGTTGTACTTTGATGATGATACGGGTGATACTCGATGTCTGTATATGGGCTAATCCATAATCGTGATGATGGGTCTCGCCTTATGCGGCTGCCACTTGGGAGTCTCCTGTATGGCACCGCTTCCCAGTGAGTAAAGCCATGCCTTGGCGGTCGCTTGTCCTTCTACCTCCGTTGAAGTCCAATACCAACAGTCATCATCCTCATCGGGGATAGGTGTGCCGCCGCATTTCAGGATGTATGGGTTGATGATGTCCTTGGCATGATAGAGCAGACGCATCTGTGCCACACTGGGGATATAGGCACTTTGCCCGTAACGCCACATGTCGAAGACACGCTCAGCCAAAGGCGACTTCACATCGGTCGTGCCATAAAGGGCAAAAGTGTTCTTGTTGCCGTCGTAGGCGGTGAGGTCACAGGATGTGTCCTGTTCCACACCGATACTGTCAGCAAAGGCTTCGGGAGCGATGTCCCACAGATAGACGGCATATCCGTTTCCCTCCATTTCTTCCCTCTGATTGACGTTGAACACCACTGCAATGGCTTGCTTGCACGATTGCTCGTAGGTTTCGTAGGGCATCACCTTGCCGTCAGTGGTCAAGATATGGGTGACCTTCATGGCTGTGTCGGGAAAGTCCTGATGCTCGTCACAGGCAGTCAGCAACACCGTTGCCGCAACTGCCAAGATTGAAAACAGTTTCTTCATACGCATAGTCATTTTACAGGAAGTTTCACACCCAGGACAATACCCGTTCTGAACAGGTCTTCACCCTTGATCATCACATCGGTCTTCACCTGCCAGAAGAGCTTCCAGCCGTGTCTGAGTGTATAGTTTTGCTCATAGCCGAGGTGGATGCCACCCAAGAACCTGTCAGTATCGCTACCTGCCGATGCTCCTATGCGCATGTTGCCATGGTGGTTGCGTCCTCTTGCCACACAGGGCTTATAGGCAAAGCCGAAACCATAACTGCGGTAGTTGTTCCAAAAACTCTCAGGACAGACATGACCGCACGATGCGCACTCGTTCCACTTGATATATCCGTTTGCAAAATACTCCCACGCATTGTGGTACTTCGTCTCATACTCGTAGGACAGCGTCACGTCCAGTCCTCGCTCATACAGGCATCCGAACCCCAAGGATATGCGGTCGCTATTCTGCTGCGCCATTGCCGGAGTCATGCTTGCCATAAAACAGATGACAACGAGTAAGGTATGCACAAGCCAATTCCTCACTCCTAATTCCTCATTCCTAATTCTCATTATTCCTCCTCCAACAGTATATGGTTAAACGAATCGGCAGACAGCACATCCTCATAGTCGATGCTGAGCGAGATGGTGCGTCCACTTATCTGTTTTTCCGACAGCTCGATGGTCAGCACCTTGTCGTTGGGGAAGGTCATCTTCTTCACCACAATCACGTTGCGATAGCCATACTTGAAGGTCTTCGCATCGTCCAACACAAGAGATGGGGTCAGTTCCACTATCTGCGCATTGGTAGCCTTGCTCTGCTTCTTGTCCGATAGTTTGATGCGCATCTCGTCGATGTCGAAGCGGATGTTGGTCTTGTTCTCCACGGAGAAGTCGATGAAGAAATATTCGCCCACGCTGTAGATGTTGTTCAGGCGCATTACCATGCGGTGCATCTTCGTCGCCACGTTGCGGTATTTGGCAGACGATGACCATATCTGACGTGCATACTTGGTCATGTCGGCAGTGGACAGGCTTACAGCGGGATTGTTGTAGGCATTGCGCTCCGAGCATTCTATTTCCTTATCGGTTACTGCCTCCTGCATCCTCGTGGTATAGAGCAGTGCATACTGCGTGCGGTAGCGTTCCGTCACGATTGTCACTATCGCCAACACCTCACCGTCGGCATACACGTTGTCCTTCGGCTTCAGGCGGATGGTGTTGTTGATGGGTTGGTCGCCCACCACCTTGTCTGTGGATATATCGACAAAGCGGATGGGTTCGGAGGCGGTGATGACGGTGGTCACTTGGTCGTTGACCGTCAGCTGCTCCATCTCCATGTAGGTGGTCTGCGCCTTGGCTGAAAGCACGCTCAGCGAAAGCAATGCACAGACATTCATTTTCTGAAAACAATTCATATTAGTTGATTTTTTGATGTTTATACTCTATGAGCCACCGTTCCCGACAATTCCGTTGTCGGGCAGTGTCTATTTCCTTTTCTCTTTCCCATTTACAAGGTAAACAAACGTCCCATACTTCAGCTTCACTTTGTTCTTCTTGATAGCCTTGCTGATGGCATTGCTTGTCTTCTGGTAGGCATTGGTCACGGCTTGCATTCCCCATTGCGAGAAACTGTTGTTCGCTCCACTCTGGTCGATGTTCATGTTGCTCTGCATAGCACCGCTCGCCACATCTTTCGTGGTCTCACGGAACTGGCTGCCGGGGACATACAGTCCCTCCAGTCCGTCCGTGTCATAAAGCGAAAGCGAAACCTTTATCAGCTCGTCATCCACAAGGATGGAGTTGATGCTACCCTTCACTCGCTGCGAACCGAAACCGCTCATGGTGGCATAGAGGTACGACCCTTTCTTCACCACGGTCTCACCAATCTCAATATCGTCCAACAGTCTCAGCCGCACCCTCGACCCGTCCGTAGCCTTCACGTCCTCGTCAATGATGGCCTTGATGAGCTTTGGCTCATGCTCGTTCTGCGTCAGGGTGTTGAAATAGTCCGAAGTCACCTTCACCTTCTTCACCACCTCCTGTGCCTTGTCCTCCTCGTCCAGTGCCTTCACCGCCTTGCTGTCCTCGGCAATCTGACCTTTCACCTCAATCTGCTCCTTGGGAGGCCCAGCCTGTGTGGTATCCTGGGCCACGGGGGCAACTGCCGCCTGTCCTCTCAGCCTCGCTTCGGCGAGTGCCTTGTTGAGTGCTTCGAGTGCTTCCGCTTCTCGCGCCTTGGCATCGGCCACTTCGGCTGCATCGTCCTTCTCTTCTGCCTGACGGACGAGTTCCGCAAGGTCTTCTTCTGTGTACTTGGATTCATACGCTTCTTTCTCTTCTTCGTTGTCACGCTCAATGTTATCAACAGCCGAATAGTCTGCTATGCGACCATACGACTTCGCCATGTTCTCATACTTGCCACCGATGCCGTCACCATTCTTAATCTGCGCTCCGGGCAGGTTGGGGTTCAGAAACTCGGTGGTCTGCAGGTTCTTGTCCTGCGTTTCCGCCACCTCCGTATTGAACATGTCAAAGACAAAATAGCCTGTGGCAATCAACGGGATGTACACGATGGCTGGCAGCATGTACTTCGGCTGACGGAAGTTTATCTTATCTGTTATTCTCATCGCTGTCTGATTTTGATGTTACTGACTTGTCTCGATTCTCCTCGTTGGTTCGATGCGTCACGGGAGGAGTGATGCAATGGGCTGCATTCATCATCTGCTTCATGCGCCCTTCCTGCCGCTCGATGGCACTTGCAGCCTCCGTCCGATGACCGTAATACCGCACCATCCTGTAGATGTTGATGCCGAAGCACGTGGCGACAAAGCCGAAGACGATGACGAGAAACAGCGTCTTGTGGGCATTGGCAAAGCCTTGCACCTTAGCCGCCGCACGGTCTATCCTCGCGGTCTTGGCAAACTTGCGCCCTGCCGCCACCTCCTTCTCATACCGCTTCTTGTACTTGGGGTCGTTCTTGTCGGGCATATCCTCGCCCACAAGCATCCGTCTGATTCCTTTTACACTCATACCGCTAGGATATTAGAAGTTTGACTTCGACTTCTGCTCAATATCCTTGTTGAGCAAGGTTCTCCAGTTCGTGATGAGCAGTCCATGAGGATTGTTCTCCGTCCTCGGCACGCGCTTCACCTGTCCCGCCGTCACCAATTCACGCATCAGAATATTGCTCCTTCGCTCTATCCTTTGCCTACCGTAGTAGGTGAACTCCATCTTCTCCTTGTTGAACTTGATGCTGTCGCAAAAGATGCTGAACACGGCACTCGTACCCATGATATTGTTGTAAAAGCCCTTTTCCTTCAGCGTATTGTACTGCGCCAAACCAGTTTCATCGACCAAATACATCGCCTTCTCCATCGAATAGCGGATGTACTTGTCATCGGGAGCAAGCGTAAAGAAGTAATGGTGGAACATCTCGATATGGCTCTTTGCCTCCACATCCAGCGTTTCCTCCATCGTGGTGCGGTTCACCAGTATGGGCACGTTGCCGTCCAATACATACACCTTTTGCTGCGCGTCCGTCACCATGCAGCGCGCCGTCCAGATGCTCGACACCGAGATGATGATGCAGCCCATGAGGAACGCAGAGCAGATGATGCCCACCAGCTTGATTTTGTTTTCTAAGTTCTTGATTACCATACGTTACTGCTTGTTTGAGGTCTGATTTCTCTTCATTCTCACATATTCACGGTGCAGGATGGTGTATATGTCCTTCTCAACTTCTTCCACCAGTTTGGCGTAATACTTGATGCAAGCCTCTACGTAGATGCCTTCGTATTTCAGTTGGATCCACACCCACCAGATGTCACGTTCACGTCTCCGTCGATTTCTGTAGATTTTGGCACGATGCAAGCGATAACTCAGGTAATCTACCATAGGCACTACATACTCGTCGTTATCCTCAAAGCCTTCTGCCATCTCCTCATACTGTGGGTCGATGTAGTTGTTTTCGGAATTGAAAAACTCTTCCTTTGCACGCTTGTTGGCAAACGCCATGAATTTCTCATCTTTGAGCCAACGCTCAATTTCATTTTTTGCTTTCATTTTTCTTGATGGTTACTTTTATTTGTTTCAATAGGAGGTGCGGTGACTCACCGCACACTCACATGTTATCTCATCACGGTCGCCATGGTTCCCGTAGCCGTCATCTTGGCTTGTTGTGCCACGCCCTCGCCGAAGTTTCGGGTTGAGAAGGCGGTGTCGCCCTCTGGTATCATCCATGCCGCAAGGTCGGGCACGAGGTTCAGGCATTTCAACGCCACGATGCTCGCTGCCATCAGATAGCCTGCCGAGAAGAACGAGTTTTGCAGATAGGCTGCCATCGTCTGCTCACTGGCGGTGATGGCCGTCAGGTTCTCTACCTGTATGCAGAGCACAATATCAAACAGCAACAGGACGTAGAAACCGACGAAGTAGAGCATGGCTCCGTAGAAATGAACTGTCAAATAACGGGTTAGCCACTTCGCCCACGCTCCTTCCCACTTGGGCAGCAACGAAAATGCCCATTGTATTGGACCGAATATAGTGAGCATTCCGAGCAATATCTGCTGACAGTATATCGTCGCCCACCAACCGATGCGGAACACGATCAGGGCTATCAGCATCACTATCTTGTCGATGCCCACCACGGCCCCTGCCGTCAGTGAGGTGAACCACAGTTTGCTGGCATCCTTCTCCATGTTGGTCACTTCGTCCACGCCCGTCTGCTCCATCGTCGCCTCTATCAGGTTGGGGTCTGATGTGCCCTTATGCGCCACGTCTGCCTGTGCCTGGAGGTCAGTGTACATCGAGTCCCTGACATATACCAACTGCTGCACCTCCTCAAACTTGTCGGAAATTTGGGTCGCCTCTGCCTCATAGAGGTCGTGGGTGTAACTGCCGATGCAATTGGGAATATAGGATAGAAAATCCAATACGCACCAGCTGCTGCCGCTGTTGGTCATGCCTGTGTCAGCAGGTGGGTACCACCAACAGAGGATGATGCTCACCACCAAGGGCTTGAACAGTTTCATCACGTCCAACGGTTCGTTCTTCACCATCATCTTGTAGGCCATGCTTGCCGCCACGATGATAGAGAACAGTGCCGCCAATGCCATACACATTTGGAGGATCCACCAGAACGGCCCTTGTGAGCCTGTGAAGGTGGCATCGGTCAGGAACTCGTTGGTCTGGAATATCACATCGTCAATCTCCTCTTCGAGGATGTTGATGCCGAAATCGCTGAGTATGTTGTCTGCCATCAGTGCCTGGTTCTATTGTTGATAATCTCTTTGATAAACTCTATGCCTTTCGGTGTCCATGACAGATAGAAGTGGTAGAAGCAGCGCATCCTGCCTGTGACATATACCGCAATGCCCTTGTCCTGAAGGTCTTCACGCAGTTTCCACATTCCATATTCCTTGGTGATGATGCCTTCCTCTTTGAGGGTCTTCACAATCTTGCCGTAGTAACTTCCGACATATTTGTGAAGCTTTGACATTGAAACTACCTCTAAATCAGATGGCATATAATGCTCATCAACGATGGGTGTCCTGCCGATAACGCTGATTCGCTTCGGCATCCTTGACATCTCCAACTGCCACTTGCCGTTTTTCCTCTTGGCGGCATAGAGACGTAACTGTATTTTTGATATTGATTCCATAGCTATTTCTTTATTTTATGTTCTTTCGATAACAGGAATGACTCCCACGCTCTTCAGTTTCTCATAGAGGAAGCGGCGACCTTTCTGTGTCCATTTGGTGTTCATGCGCACATCCTCCGTACCGTCCTTGTGTTTAATGAGGTAGGTCTCGCTGGTCACATAACCGCAGTCCTTGTAGTCGGCATACAGAATCCACTGCTTGCCACGCTGATACTGGATGTTCATCTCCTTCAGACGTCGGTTGAAGCGGATGGACGACTCGCCATAGTCCTGTGCTATCTGTGTGACCAGGACACTGCTCTTCGTGGCAAGGATGATGTCAAGGTAACTCACCTTGTCCTTCATCTCCGTCACCTCCTGTTGCAGGTCATCCACCTTGGATCCCAACTCAACGATGCGTGTCCTTTGGTGTTCACACTCCTGTTCGACAAGCAGACGCTTTTGTCGTTCTTCCTTCAGATTGACTGCTAACCGTATCAGGAAGTCTGGCTCTGCCAATGCCTTCTCGATGGTCTGCTGTGTCATATAGGCACCATGCTTGCGGATAGAGGGGAGCACCTCCGATGTCACCCACTTGCGGAAACGTTTGGCTTCGGGTTTGCGACTGTCAAGGATGACATCATACAGTCCGTCTTCATTGATAAAGTTTGTAACCTGTTCTCTTCCAAGACTATCCGAGATGGGGTACTTTGAAAGTACATCATCCGAAAGTCGTTGTACCAACTTGCTGGTTTTTAGTCCAAGAACTCTTGCCACATCAGCCAAACAGAACAAGGGTTGCTCTGGTGTTCCTGTGGTTCGGACTGCTCCAAATTCCTCGTTGTTGAAAATCTGAATATCGTTCATATCTCTATGCTGTTTTGTGATTATTTCTTCTCTTCCCTTATTTCTATCTGTTCACACTTTCTTCACCCTCACCGCTGTTGGCATCATCGCCGTCAGTGCCTGTCGAGCTCCTCACGCCCTTCATGTTTTCCTGCCAACGGCTCTTGGCATCGCTGATGATGCTGCCTTTATGTACTACACGGTCGTTGGTGGCTGCCAAGAGGGCGGTAGTCTGGCTTTGGGTGTTGAGCTGCACAAGGTATTTCAGTAGTGTCTCGTTCTGTGTCGTCAGGTCGGCATAGATGCTAAGATACTGCCGCTTTCTCTGTGCATTGGGCATATAGGCATCCTTGGTGGCTTTCACGGCACACTGGTACATATTGTACAGTTCCTCCCACCGACGCTTGTCGTTGATGGTGCCTCCTGTAGGGATGATATGGTCTATGTTCGCCTTCATCTTGTCCAACTGACCGTTGATCTTGCTGCTTTCGGCAAGCCAGGCGAGGTCTATCTGTCGGTCGGCTACGTTCAAGGCTTCCACCTCAGCACGCTTGGTGAGGGCAGAGTCTATCTTCTCCGCATCATCTACTTGGTTGTAGAGGTTGATGCCGGCAAGAGTGCGGAAACCTAACTTGTTCTTCTCTGCCGCTGTCTTCTTATAGTTGTTATGTAACAGCCAATAATAGAACTCAGGGGTGAGAGAACCGCCACCTGTCTCCATCACCGTTATCTGGTTCTGCTTGGAGGAGTCGTGGTTGTAGGTCACGCTCTGGGCTGTGGCTTTGATGGTGGTTGCTACCGCCATGATGAGTATCATTGTCTTCTTCATGTCCGTTCTTCTTTTGTTTACAATCCGTCAATAGTCAAGTTTTCCTGCCACTTTCCATCGGCTGAAGGCATCTTCCAGTATCTCTTCCTTCGTCCTCGTCCGATACACCTTCTCCTTCCAATAGCCCATGCGCAGCTGCACATACCGCCATGTCTGGAAGTAGGCTTGGTTCAGATGTTTTTCTATCAGGTCCAACGAATTGTTGATATTGTCCAACACCATCAGCAGGTCGGAAGTTGAACAGGCTGCCGCTCCTGTGGCATACAACACGAGGTCGTTGACGCTATGGTAGAGTTGGCTTCCTTCGTTGTATATGTTGTCGATGGCTTTCTTGTTGATGCTGATGAGCATCGTGTCAGCCAGTTCGATGTGTTTCCGCTTGATGACCTTATCATTGAAGTCCTCCAACAGGTTCTTGTAGTCACTGATGCGGTCGCTCACCGTCTGGTAGGTGCTCTTCACGTTCAGCACCGTGCGCAACGACTGGTACATCACATCGATGATGTCGAAGGCCCGGGTGTATTTGTCCAAATCCACATTCAGTTCCTTGTATTTGCCCACCTCTTCACTGCTGTATTCATGCAGCAGTTGATTGCTGTACTCCAAAGTGCTGCGTGCCAGCAAGAGGCTGCGCTGCTTCTTGTGGTCGTTGATGTATGCTTCCACCGATACCGCATCGAATCCCCATTGCGCCAAGGCTGTATTGGGGAAGAGGGTAATCAGCAGGAGAGCTATGATGATGGTATGTCTCATTCTCCGTTCCTCCCTCAGTTTTCGTTCTCGTTATCTTCACCATTCCCTCTGTTAGGGTCTGCATTCTCTCTCCATCGCTCGTAGCACTCTTCAATGAGTGTCCTTCTGCGACCTTGGTCTGCGTCGATTGAAGGAAGAATGTCCTTCAGCACGTCAATGATGCTGCGCTTGTAGTGCATCATTTTTTCTAATGATACCAAGTCGGCGTAAATCTTGGTGATACGGCTATCTACTTCACGGGCTATCTCCAGACGGTCGCTCGACCAGAGCAGGTGTATTACATCGTCATTGTCGGCGGTCTGGGTTGCCTCGCTCTTGGCATATTCTGTGGTGATGCTGCACGACGGGAACTCCTGGGCTATCTCCGAGATACGGCTGTTCACCTGCCTCGTCTTCTCCTCGTCAGAGGCATTCGGGTCAAGGGTCAGCACATCCACCACCTGTGTGTCGGTGTATTCCGAGGTCAGCTCCCACGATATTTGCAGTATCGCACGGTGTATCTTGATGCCAAGGAAGTACTTGGGCTTCCTTGCAATGGACAGTGTCGCCTTGAAGGTGATAATGCCGTTGATGTTGGGCATGGTGGCAGTTCGGACGTAGGTGTAGCCGTTCCACGAACCGGCACCTTGCCACGTGAGATTGTAGGCTGACTTCACATCCTGCATGATGGCAGGGATGCGGTAGTAGTCATCGGTGGAGGTGGCATTGTCGTTAGCCGCCTCGCTCTTGGCATTCTGTATGTCTGCCAACTGCTGCTGCCATGTCGCCAATTCCTTCTTCAGGTTGTCTATCTTCGTCTTGTTGACATTATGTTGCTGCCGCAAGGCAGGGGCTTCCTCCACAGAGGCATTGGCTATCTGCGTGAGCAGGTTCCTGTTCTCTGTCTCCAACTGGCTTATCTGCGCCTCCAACAGGGCTATCTTGCTATTCGCCTCACGTTCCTTCTCGTCCAGTTCCGATAGGTCGAGATTATTTTCTGATACGCTTGTCCTCATGGCGCATTCCTTGCTGTGGGCATTGAGCGAACCGCCGCACTCACGGCACTTGTACTGCGTGCTGCCCTGTCCGAGGGTGACACCGTCCGAACAGGTGACGCTGATGGTCACGCTCTCCACGCCCTTCAGTTTGGCGGCATCGGTGGCTTGATAGTAACGGCGTGCGTCACTGCCGATGTAATAGACATAGCCCTCCTCGTTGTCGTTATACTCCGAGAGACGTGCCTGCAACTGACGCTTGAAGGTATTCAAGTCCATGCTGTAGGAGTCGAAGACATCCTCATACACCTCTTCCACGTTGTTCCAGCTCTTGGTAACGTGTATCTCGTAGGCGTAGGCCTTCTTGGTCTGCTTGCCGCCACGGCTGATGATGTACGACGACATCCAATAGTTCATCGTATAGGTGAAGCCGTCGCTCTGGGCGTTGAGCTGCTGCACACGGCTGCGGCTCCATCCGGCATGGTTCTCCGAGTTGGCCAGTATCTGCTCTCGCTGCGTGCTGTTAGGGTAGAAGTTGGGGTCGGAGGTGTTGATACGATACCAATGGTCACCGTTCAGAATACTGTTGTCATCGGTCGGCGGATAGTAGTCACAGAGGCTTACGCTGCCTTGGTCTCGTCGGGCAATGTACCAACGCTGTGTATAGTAGTTGCCCTGCGTCTCGCTCAGATAGTCTGTCATCCACGAGGTGATGTTGTAGTTGGAGAGGTCGAAGAGGGCTGCCACGTTGTCCTCGCCACCCACCAGACTAAGGAGTGTGCTGCCGATGCCGTTCTCTGCCTGTTCATAGAGGTCATGGTAGTTGTCATAGATGTCGATGATTTTACTCACCTTGCCATTGAAAAGGTCGTTGAAGGCACTCTGCTGCAAGAGTGCGCCTGATGCCCCGTTGATACCTGCCGTCGCCAACGATGCTCCCATATTGTAAAGCGTCTCGATGTCGGCGGTGAGGTTCTCCACGGTGAAGTTGCCGGGCACACTGGCGATGTCATCCAACAGCTGCTGCCAATCTACATTGCCTATCTCCGAGAGTTTGAGGATGGCGGCTATCTCTTGGTTGATTTCCAAGAACTGAATGTCGGCAAAGGTCAAGCTACTGTTGGTCACGACACTCTCAAACTGCATACACAGCGACTTTGTGTCGGCGCATATCTTCATCAGGTAACTGCCCCAGTAGAGGGCGGTCTGCGGACTTTTCAGCATCATTCCTGCCACCGTCCATATCTTGGGCATAATCTTGTTCGCCACCATATTGTGGATGCGGCGGTAATAGTAGTTCTCCGTGCTACTGCTCCAAATGCCGAGGTCGGTGAATGCCTTGCGCTCCAAGAACTTGGCAGCGAAGATGCCGGCAGTGGCAACCTCTGCGGCATTGTAGTGCTTCAAGATTTCGCCCACCTGCTCGTTATAATAGCTCTCTGCCATAGCTCCAGCACCGAATGCGGCAGCCATGGCGGCAACGATCTGCTTGTCGTAGTTCACGCTGTAATACTGCGCATGAACCCTTCCCACGACAAGTGTAAGACACATATATATTATAATAAGGTATAAACGTCTCATTGCTTCACTACTTTACGTTTTTACTACTTTCAGTTTCTACTATTCCACTACTTTACTACTTGTAGTATTTACTATTGGTAGTATTCACTACTAATCGTATTTACTACTAATCGTAAATACTACCCAGCCACCGTTCCCGAAAGTTTTGCTTTCGGGCATCTGGGCTTTACGTCTATTCCGGGATTTCCGTTTCCATCAATCAGCCCCCGTGCTCGCCGTGTCAGCGGCGAGTGGCTCCATCGTCCGTCAAATTGAGCACATGCCCCGCCTCATTGACCTTCTGCGCAAATGCCAACGACTTCCCGATGCCACTGGCATCCCAATCTCTGCAATACCGCTCGATAGCCTCCTGATGTCTGCACTTCAGTTCATGCTTATAGAGTTTCAATGCCTCCTTCTCAGCTCGCTCGGTGGTGTAGGTCATATAGCACTCGTGCGGCTCCTCCACACCATACACTCCGCTCGTCGATCCACGTCGGATAAACACCTCACGGAAGAAACTTCTTCCCTCCTTGTTATCCAAGCGGTTGACAGTGAATATCTTCTTGCAATCCACATCCGTCAATCCTAATATCGCCTTGATCTCGTCGAATCGCTCACGAAATTTGCTTTGGTCGAGCAGCATCACCACGTCGGAGTTGTTGATGATGGCTTCCTTCACGATGGGACTGCCGATGATGTCCTGTATCTCCTGTGTCACTACGCCCACGCTCGCCCAGAACTTTCGGGCTGTCTTGTGTAGGCTAAGCACCCAGCGCCTTATCATATTTCTATGGTAGGTTTCCAAATGCTCGCCCCCGAACCGGACTTA
>NZ_JAJKHN010000129.1:0-11318 GCF_020982715.1 Bacteroides sp. 1_1_30 | reverse complement strand
ATTTTTTTAATCTTCCGCAAAGATAGTTCACTTGCGCGTATTAACATAACATATCCACAGGGTTTTCGGACTGACCCGATTTATCTCTTTACAGTAGCAGTAGCTTCTTTTATGTGCATCAGTTGTACAAAGACTCAAACCACTCTTTCGGAAAATGAAAAGGCAGTCAATCCTCCTATCATGGGATGGAGTTCATGGAATGCGTTTCGTGTAGACATCAGTGAAGACATTATCAAACACCAGGCTGACCTAATGGTCGAAAAAGGTCTGAAAGATGTCGGATATCATTATGTCAATGTTGATGATGGCTATTTCGGAAAACGTGACGACAACGGAATAATGCTTGCAAATGAAAAACGCTTCCCGAGCGGCATGAAACCGGTGGCGGATCATATTCACAGCCTGGGAATGAAAGCTGGCCTTTATACCGATGCGGGTAATAGTACGTGTGGTTCCATGTGGGACAATGACACTGCAGGTATAGGAGCAGGTATCTACGGGCATGAACCACAAGACGCCCAATTATACTTTGGCGACTGGGGTTTCGACTTTATCAAAATTGACTATTGCGGAGGAGATGCGCTGGGACTTAATGAAAAGGAACGCTACACTTCAATCCGGAACAGTATAGACAAAGTAAACAAAGATGTTTCCATCAATATCTGCCGATGGGCCTTCCCGGGCACTTGGGCTAAAAACGCAGCAACCTCCTGGCGTATCAGCGGTGATATTAACGCACATTGGGGCTCATTAAGATATGTAGTCGGCAAGAATCTTTACCTGTCTGCCTATGCCGGCAACGGACATTACAATGACATGGATATGATGGTTATCGGATTCCGTAACGACAGCAAAGTGGGCGGACAAGGTCTTACCCCGACAGAAGAAGAAGCTCATTTCGGTTTATGGTGTATCATGAGCTCTCCTTTGCTTATCGGATGTAACCTGGAAAACATACCGGAGTCTTCTCTCGAACTGCTGAAAAACAAAGAATTGATTGCCCTCAACCAAGACCCGCTAGGTTTGCAGGCATACGTAGCGCAACATGAAAATGAAGGTTATGTACTTGTGAAAGATATTGAGCAGAAACGTGGAAACGTACGTGCTGTGGCTCTCTACAATCCTTCCGATACCGTATGCAGTTTCTCCGTCCCGTTCTCTTCATTGGAATTTGGAGGAAACGTAAAAGTACGTGATCTCGTAAAACATAACGATTTAGGCAGCTTCTCCGGCACATTCGAACAAACGCTTCCGGCACACAGTGCCATGTTCCTCCGTATGGAAGGCGAAACCCGTCTGGAACCGACTCTATACGAAGCGGAATGGGCTTACTTGCCTCTTTTCAACGACCTAGGTAAAAATCCTAAAGGTATTCTTTATGCCAATGACAAAGAAGCTTCCGGCAAAATGAAAGTAGGTTTCCTGGGTGGACAACCGGAGAATTATGCCGAATGGAAGGAAGTGTATAGCGAAGATGGCGGACGCTACAACATGACTATCCATTACTCATACGGTAAAGGACGCCAAATAGAACTGGATGTCAACGGCATTATTACCAAAATAGATTCTTTGGGAGAGGATAATAACCATAACAAAATCACAGTTCCCGTTGAACTAAAAGCAGGATATAACACCATTCGCATGGGTAATAGTTACAACTGGGCACCGGATATCGATTGCTTCACTCTGACAAAAGCATTGTAATTTGACGATATAACCCTCAATATTAAAAGGAGCAACAATGGAATAAAGATGCCCCCCAAAAAAAATTATCTCACTTTTAGAAGGCACTTTAAAAGCCGTTATTGCTCCTTTTTAGTTTAGCTACTGTCTAGTAATTCGTATTATATTTTATATCTTCATACCTATTGCCACTTATTCGGGCGTTATCGTAATCTCCGCCTTTTCCCTTACATTCACCTGTAACCGTGCATCTTTCTTCAGAGGTGTCCACACTACCCGCTTACATTCTCCTTTTTGCAAATCGTTAGAATGATGATTGCTACCACTTAGATATTCCGTTCCCAGTTCCGTATTCTCAAAGGTCCAGTTCCATACACCGTCCAAGTTCAGATAGAAATTCTCAATCTTACTATTTTTTGCATGAAACGACAATCCATTTCCCTGAATATCCAACGAACGAAGCCGGCAAGAATCAAGAGACATGTCATAACGGTTGCCACGGACAAATAATGAATCCGTTTGCACATCCTTCAAATTCAATTTCACACTTTCCGTGTTAGCAATTATAGTAGTCAGCGAATCCACCACCAGATTCACATGAAGCCCATACATAAAAACGTGATCTTTGTGCTGAAGCTTTTCAGGAATGTTATTCACATTCAAATCTAACTCCATCAATAAGGTATCATTTTTTTGAGTAACCTTCAAAAACTTCCCTTTCGGATACGAAATTTCTTCTTTTCCCGATGACGCATCAGAAGAAGATATGTCCATTTCACCACTTACAAACACGCGTTTCGTTTCAGGAACTCCGTCCTGACTCGTGAAAACATTAATCACATGTATGCCATTCAACTCCATTTGGGTCTGCTCATCACCTACAAAGATTCCATCTTCCCGATAGGGTTTCCCCGACATAGATATGAAAATAACAGTTGCCACAATTATAAGCAACCCGGAAACGAGAAGGCCCATAAATATATACGTAGTACGTTTCATAATATTCCGTCTTTTTTTATTTCTGCTTTTTTATAAACTCATGATACATTGTCTCTATTTCTTTTATCGGTATATCAAGCGTATACAGCTGACGAAAGAAATAGTCCAGTTCTTCCTTCAGAAAAGTATTTTTACGAAGAGAATGAATCAGCTCTTTTGCTCCCGAAGCCACAAAATATCCAATGCCCCGTTTATTATAGATAATATTCTGTACCTGAAGATAATCAAAGGAACGCATCACCGTATTCGCATTCACCTCCACAATGGCAGCATACTCCCTGACAGAAGGAATCCGCTCCTCTTCCGGATACTGCCCCAGCAATATCTCATCACAGATCCTATCTGCAATTTGTAAATAAATAGCTTTACTTTCTTTAAAATTCATAGGCTAAGGTATTACATTCTATTAACAATTTCAGATTCCTTAAAGCGTAAATAGGCCAATGTCCAGTTCATCAATGTAAAGAATATGCCAACAACAATCATAATACTCATAGCCGTATCTTCCGACATTCCAGTGAACACATTTTCCGAATAATAGTTGCCATTCTCCAAGAACATTTTGCTCATAAAAACAGCAAGTAAGAAATATACGATAGCAATAACCGTTCCCGATGCAAATGTTTTCAGGAACGAATTTTTAGGCCAAATAGAACTACCTAATACGAATAAGGATTGCACAAAGAAATAGGCTGATAACAGGGCTCCAAATTGTAACCCGGTCCGACATAATGTATAATAAGTCTTTCTTTCTCCAACCAGATGCGACAAGTCGACAGGAATGATAAAGTCCTTCTCCTCCGGATAAGCCAAAGAATAGATAATAAAACGTGTATAATCCGCCAGTTTATAAGAAATCAGGAAAATGACCAGGAACACAACCGTAAAAACAAACCACCGGGAGAAAAACTTCTCGAAAGGAGTTGCCGGAACCATTAACATGGAAGTACGGCTCGTTTTCGTTTTCATCTTTTCCATTGTAAACGAAGCGCTCAAACAACCAAATCCCCACAAAGACCAGATAAAAACGACTAACAAGAATGTCCATGCAGGATCTTCGATCTGACCTGAATGCCAATATCTATACTCAAAATATCCGTTCCAAACCATTACCACTGCCATCACTCCATACATCAACACCATACGAAGCACATTCGATCTCCAATTCTCTACCATCTCCTTACGGCAAAGATTCATAAAACGAGGCAAACTGAAAAAAGTATCTTTTATCATCGTCTTTTATTTTTGAGTGTGAAACAATCGGGCTATCTCTTCAGGAGCAGCCAACGTAGCATTAAAAAGAAGTTCCAAGTTTAATTCCGATTCTTCCTGTTCTTCGTTAGGAAGTATCAGGTAATTCCCCTGGATAGTAGGAATTGCGAAAAGAGCATTTTTCGCCAGTTCCCGATTGTCACTCTCCACAAAGAAGAGTTTGTCGCAGATATTACTTGTAGATTCATCCAGCAACACACGGCTATCATCCATAATCAATACATGGTCGAGCACCTTATCGATGTCACGAACCTGATGCGTAGAAATTACAATCGTCTTATCATCCGACATGCCCGATGCTATAAACTTACGGAACTGACTTTTACCGGGAATATCCAGTCCGTTGGTCGGCTCGTCCATCAACAAAAGAGAAGTGTTTGTAGCAAGCGCAAAGCTCATGAATACTTTCTTTTTCTGTCCCATAGAAAGTGATCCGAGATCAATATCTATATCCATTTCAAAATAATGGAGATATTTAATCATCTCCTCCTTGCTGAAACGGGGATAAAAAGGACTGTTCAACTCCACATAGCTAACCAGAGAGACTGAAGGTAATTCAAACTCTTCGGGAACTAAAAACATATCCTGCAAAGTAACCGGTAACCGACGGCGCACATCTGTATCGTGAAACACCACTTTGCCGTTTTTAGGAGTCAATAACCCGGACATCAGATAGAGAAGAGTAGACTTTCCCGCGCCATTCTTTCCCAACAGTCCATATACCCTGCCGGACTCGAACGAAAGCGAAAAATCATGTAATACCGCACGCTTCGATTTACGATAAGTAAATGAAAGATTTTCTACTGTAATCATAGCATTTCTGTTTAATGAACAATGTTTCTTAGTGTATTAGTGTAATAGTACACCGCAAATGTAGGCAATCTTTTGAATATTCCAATAGAAAAGGAGAAAAAGTGCAAAAAAAGGAGGAGCTAAGATCACTCTCCACTCCTCCTGTCACGACAAACAACTAAAATTATTCACTATTTGATGCCGTCCAATGCCCTTTTAGCAGTAGCATTAGCGGGGTCTATAGCCAGAATTTTATTCCAGTATTCTATGGATTTATCTTTATTAGCCTTTGCTTCGGCCTTCAATGCCGGATTCTCGATCGCTAACAAATAGTAATATCCAAGATAACTGTAACATTCAACCAAAGCTGAATTGTAATGAGGATCATTTTTGCTTTCCAATAAAGCAGCCACTTCCTCATAGAAAGGTTTCGCAAGCCCTTGAGTGGTTTCAGGGTCCAGTGCTGAATTGGCACGAGCTCTCCAGAAGTTACCCAAGTAGCTGTCCGGTGCCGCTTCCGCAATTGCATGGAAAACAGAATCGGCGGACATCAACGCCTGCTTGCGTTCTTCAACAGTGATTGTCAATGAATCAGGTTGCGTACCAGCACCGTAATAAAGTCTACCAACCTGAAACTGTAAGTCCGGAGTCTGTTTTTCTTTATCAAGGGATGCATAATATTTCTGGTAAGCACTGATTGCTTTTTTATAATCATTCTTCTGTTCGTAAGCAGAAGAGATATTTTTATATAAATCCGTCTTAGTCGGATCCATCTTTACCGCTTTCTCATATTGTATTACTGCATCATCATATTTTTTCAGACTTTCCAGCAAGTGTCCATAATACATATAATCCAAATAAGAATAATCGGCTTTTTCACATTCATTGAAGAAGATGTCCGCTGCCTTTATCGCTTCATCAAAACGCTTCAGGTCAGTATAGTTATACATTGCCAAACGGTTGAACGCAGCATGATGGGCATTCTTTTGCAATCCCATATTAGCCACTTCGAGCGATTTCTCAAAATCATGGTTCAAAAATAAAGCAAACGCATACTTCACCAAATCTTCTTCCGTAGCAGTAGGCCCCATTGCAAAATTCGCATAAGCTTCTGCCGCTTTACTAAAATCATTTTTTAAATAATAAATCTCGGCTAGTTTTTTGTCTACGGCTGTGTTGGACGGTTCCAGGGCTTTCAATTGGTTCAGCTTTTCAATAGCAAGACTTGCATTGGCTGATTTATAAACATCTGCATATTTCAGATAAGCTTCCGTACATTTCGGATCGAAATAAATCGCTTCTTCATATTTCTGAGAAGCGAGACCCGCATTTTTCTGCTTCATGGCAATATTTCCTTCCAATACAGAAGCAAGAGCCGATTTACCATTCGCTTTTCTGGCAAGAGTTGCATATTCTTGCGCTTCGGGAAGTTTGTCAGCATCCAGATACGTATTTCCAATAGCTACCAAAAGTTCCACATTCTTTTTATTCTTTCCTTTAATCAGATGCTCGGCTTCTTCAGCAGCCTGTGCCGGATTCGTCTGAATAGTTTCTTTCAATTTGGCAACTTCCGCCTGCCATTCGGCATCGGTTGATTGCGCACAGAGCGACCCTACTGCTATAAACGCTCCAACTAAAAACATTTGTACTCGTTTCATGATAGTCTCTAATTTTAGTTATTATTCGTCTTTCACGTGGACAATACGCACCGGCTGTGTAGCCGGAACAAGTCCGGATTTTAATATAATCCGCTGCCCCTTGTCGGATGTCATAAAAGAAGCAAATCCCCAGGGCAGCCCACTGCGAGGATCGTTCAGTAATGCATAGATGGATCGTGCCAGCGGATAATTACCATAGAACAGATAGGCCTGATAAGGCTTATAGCTGTTCGCAGGAGTTGCCACATCTTCAGCACTGACTGCCATCACTCTGATCTCTTCACGAAAAGAAAGATTGGTCGTATCACTGCGGTTCCCCAGCCAGTTTACTCCAATAACTCCCATGGCATCAGGATTCTTCACTACATAGTCTATCACCTGCTGGTTGGTTTTCAAGGCACTGACGTTACCTTCAGCCAACGGTTTCCCACCACAGATTGAGTCCATTGCAAAACGTACGGTACTGGAATTCTTATTATCGAACACCACCTGAATCCCCTTCAAGCGGGAATCCGGATTTACCTCTTTCCAGTTTTTCACCTCACCGGTGAGGATGCGGCGAAAATCACGTACACTCAACAAAGAATCCGGATTAGCACGATTCACGATCAATGCCAGACCATCCGTTGCCAATTTTATCTCGCGAGGGAAAAATTTACGGCTGTGGAATGAATTCATTTCTTCCTTAGTCAGTGTCCGGGTTGTAATAGCCAACCGGACACTGTCTTTCAGAAGTAAATTTATCGCTTCCACTTCAGTTGTGTAGCGAGGAACAATCCCGGCCAAAGGGTAAAGGTTTTCAAACACCTCTATCTCTTCTTGTATGATAGGTTCGAAACTTTCATCCGCCGCGATAGTTACCACACCGGAAGAATAAGTATCCGTCGGTCCTTTCGATTTTGAATTACAAGCACTCAACACCACCAACGCTACGAGTCCTATCAGCCTAAATTGTCTCTTCATCATCTTTTATTGTAATCTAAACATTACCGGAACGGTGAATTTCACACGTACCGCTTTTCCATTCTGTTTACCAGGGAGCCATTTCGGCATACTTTTTACCACACGCACAGCTTCCTTATCCAGATAAGGGTCTACGCCACGAGCCACACGCACATCAGTGATAGAACCATCACGTTCAACAACGAACTGTATAATAACGCGACCTTGTGTTCCATTCTCCTGTGCAATAGTCGGATATTTGATGTTCTTACCCAAGTAAGCCATCAATTCCTGTTGACCACCAGGGAAAGTCGGCATCTGTTCTACCATATCGAAAACCTTTTCCGGTTCCGGTGCAGCCTGTGTCACTACCTGCTTAAGATCAGCAATATCTTTACCATTCGCCTCGTCGTTACCTTTTACGTCGGCAATAGAGATGGATACTTTAGTAGCATTCAAATCCTCCTGGCTCTTGATCTCATCATCTTCATGCACCTCTTCATCTTTCTTGATGACAGGAGCAGTAAACTTGATAGAACTCTTCAGTGCAGGGGGAGGAGGCGCCACCGGCTCAACCCGTTTCATCTCTTCCTGTTTGATTTCCGGTTCTGCCAATTTCGACAAGGTAGTCACCTCTGTCATCACTTCTTTCTGCTCCGGAGTTGCCAACTTAAGCAGTGTAGGGATGCTAAATCCGACTGCCGCTATGATTACCACAATCAACATGGCGACATTGTGTCGTTTTGTTGAATTGGCACGCATTCTATATGCGCCGTATGCCTGGTTCTTGCCTTCAAAAATCAGTTGACACCATTCCGAAGAAGCTAAATCTAATTTTGCCATTTTACTTTTCTTTTTTGGGTGTTACATCAATTATCGGCTAAGTTCTGTGACAATCCACCTTTCGCATCGAAATTCTTGATTAAGAATTCATCAGCTTCCGCAATGTCTGTTATCACATATTTACCAATATTACATATCTGCATTTCGTCCAGCGCGTCAATCAGATTCATATAAGAAGCGTCATCCGTAGCTTTAATAATTACGGTCGGGGTATCCTTTCCGCTCTTTATCTCGGAAACCTGCTTCTTAAATTCGTCATCCGTTATCTTAAGATCCAATTTCTGTTGTTTCAATTCTCTTACTTTATTGACAGCAACAGCATTTTTCTGAAGAAGTACGGCACGCAGTCCATTTGCACCGTAGCTAGTTTCTTTCAACGAGGTATAGTCCTTATAATTAGGTTCTCCCTCATAATAATAGAGTTTATTATCAGGCCCCAGCAATAGTGTAATTGCCTGTGAAGCCTTCACCATACTCTTCTGGTTTTCAGTAATATCTTTGTCATTACTCGGCATGCTTATTTCCATCGTCTGAGGTTTGCTCAGTGTGGTACAAAGCATAAAGAAAGTAATCAGCAACATGTTCATGTCCACCATCGGTGTAAAGTCCACCCGGACAGTTATCTTTTTTTGCTTGCTCTTTCCTCTTTTTCCGCCGCTCTCTTGTACTTCAGCACTCATTGTATTTCCTCCTTTTTAATTTTCAGATTCTGCTTTGAGAGAAGTAATCAGATTGTACCGATTTTCCCGCAAATCCTGAAGTGAGTTCATAACGTTCTTTATCACTGAGTATGGAGTCGTAGCGTCTGCCTTGATGGCAATACGTAGATCAGCGTTAGCAGTACGTGCATTACGTACCCACGATTTAAACTGATTATCAACACTATCGCATGGAATACCTTCATTCTTAAGGATCTTATCCCGTTGATCTTCGGGGAGATCAAGATATTTCTGCATACTTCTGATAGGCACTCCAAAAGTAGAAGACAACATAAATCTCTTCTCTTGTTCCGGAGTAAACTTAATGCCATACTCTTCACCCATGCTCTCCAAGACAGCCTGCATATCCTGCTGCTTGTCGAGGCTCATAAATATTTTTCCTTCCGGATCAACCAAAATCTGGAGTACATTAGTCTCCGGAATCTTGATTTCCGATACGGAAGCCGGAGTGGTAACTTGCACTGGTTCCTTCTTCACAAATGTTGATGTCAACATAAAGAAAGTCAGAAGCAATACAGTAACGTCACTCATAGCGGTCATATCTATGAACGTACTTTTCTTTTTAATTTGCGCTCTACCCATGATTAATAATAGATTTTATAAGGGTTCGCAGAATTAGTGAGTAGCAGCAAAAGTTTGCACGATAGAGAATCCGACTTCGTCGAGTCCGTAAGTCAATTTATCGATTTTGTTAGTGTAATAGTTGTAAGAGATAACAGCCAATGCACCAGTCAAAATACCGAAAGCAGTGTTAATCAAAGCTTCAGAGATACCTTGTGACAAAGCCATAGAGTCAGCACCACCACCAGCAGACAAAGCAGCAAATGAACGGATCATACCGATTACAGTACCGAGCAATCCCATCAATGTACCCAGAGTGGTGATGGTAGCGATGATCGGAAGATTTTGTTGCATCATCGGCATTTCCAAAGCAGTAGCTTCTTCAAGTTCTTTCTGGATAGCCAACAGCTTCTGTTCTTTAGGAAGAGATGTGTTCTTTTCCATTTCTTCATACTTACGCAAAGTAGAAGTTACTACGTTAGCAACAGATCCACGTTGTTTGTCACAGATTTCCTGTGCTTTCTTCATGTCACCGGCAGCTAAAGCGTCTTTGATGTTAGCTACAAATTTAGACAATGAACCTTTACCGAAAGCAGAACGAAGAGCGAAATAACGTTCGATGCTCAAAGCAAGTACGGTTAACAACAATGTCTGGATAATAGGCACGATGATACCACCTTTGTAAATAGTACCCAACATGTTCAACGGGTGATTGTTCGGGTCATTGTTCATAAAGTTGGACGGGTTACCTAATAGGAATTGGAAGATACATACAGCTATTACTAAACAGCAGATGATTACGATACCGGCATTTTTTATACCTACAACTTGAGTTTTTTTAGTAGTTTCCATAATAAGTTTTTTGTTAAGAAATTAATTTTAGTTATTTAGGAAGTAAAAATTTCGATTAGGCACACTGCGCTACAGACCCTGCAACTTTTAAAAGGAAAAAGTCACACAGTTCATACAGAGTACGAAAAAAAACGGATAATAGGGGGAAATAAACTAAATAAGGATATGTCTTAGAGCGAACACATAGTAATCGCTACACGTAATGGAGTAATGTGGATCCTTATCCGAATAAAAAGATTTACTTTGATCTAATACTAAAGAATTCTCTCTTAACACGAGAAACTTATGCATAACGTCTTTCAAGGAGTCATTGATTTCAATGATTCTACGTAGGCGATAATTATTAGAGTTTGATTCAGTTACTAATTTAAATCCTAATTCTACATCAGAAATAGTTAATGACTGCGAGTTATCATAACTAACTGACTGATTATCTACAGAAGAATTACGATTAACATCAGAAGACGATTCTGACAGTTGACAAGAAGCTTCACAGTTTGAAGCATAAGCCGAAAAATTCATAGCATTTCCACCCATGCTAAAAGATAGCATCAGCAGCACAAAAGCTAATATGAATTTCGGCGAAAGTTTCATTGTATTTTTAGTTGTTTAAATCGTTCGTTATAGATTCGGCGACAAATGTAGCAATAAAATGTACACGAGTATCATTGTTCACATCATTTAAGCATAAAAATTTGTCTCTACTATAAGAACAAGTTCTAAAGTGTTTTGTTCTAGGGAACATCATTTTAATTTGTTAAAAAAAGCATCTCTATTGAACAAACTATTATGAGGTTTGATCTGCTAAAAAGGGCGGTATAAATACCAAAGTACCATTGATAAATCAAAAAACAGAAATTTTGCAAAGTACCCAAAACAGAAAGCCCCTTGATTCATTGCTGAATCAAGGGGCTTCTCTAAAAACGGCGGCTACCTACTCTCCCACTGTTACGCAGTACCATCGGCGTGACGAGGCTTAACTTCTCTGTTCGGAATG
>NZ_JAJKHN010000128.1:0-11332 GCF_020982715.1 Bacteroides sp. 1_1_30 | reverse complement strand
CAAGAGAAAAGCTCACGTAAAGCAAAGCTTTTCTCTTGATTTTTTAGAAAGAGGAACATTTACTGAATATCCCTAAGTAGAAATATTCAGATAGATTCAGGATCCTTACTATAACTTTTTCAACTCTCCATACAACTTCTGTATGGGAAGTCCCATAATATTATAGAAGCTACCTGAAATTGATTTCACACCGATATACCCGATCCATTCCTGGACACCATAGGCTCCTGCCTTATCCATCGGCTGATAGAGGTCGACATAATACTGGATTTCATCTTCTGACAAGACATCAAACAATACTTCGGAAGAAGCGGTAAAGCTTTTTTGCCATTCGGTAGTAGTCAAGCAAACACCTGTGAAAACTTGATGAGACTTTCCCGAAAGAGCACGAAGCATTTCAATGGCTCCTTCCCTACCTTCCGGTTTTCCAAGTACTTTTCCATCCATCCAGACAATGGTATCTGCTGTAATCAATAATTCTCCCGGCTGCATCATGGTACGGTAGGCATCTGCTTTTTCACGAGCAATATATTCGGGTATTTCAGCACCAACCAATGTATCTGGATATGACTCGTCTACATCCGGCAATGTTCTGACTACATAGTCCACTCCCAAGCCTGACATCAATTCTTTCCGACGGGGAGAATTGGAGGCTAGTATAATCTGATATTTCTTTAAATTATCAAGCATGATTCGATTTATGATTTATAATTTATGGTTTATGGTTGAAAATACTTTTTATTGATGTCACCAGTTGATTTCACCAGCCGAAAGCATCTTCTGCCATCCACAGACCATGAGCTTTCAGTACTTGCTCCACTACATCACGTCCGCAGCCACGTCCGCCGTCTGCATAAGAGATATACTTTGCTACGGATTTCACTTCCGGCACGGCATCTTTCGGACAACATGGAAGTCCACATTCACGCATCACTTCAATATCCGGAACATCATCGCCCATATAGAGAATTTCATCATCGGTCAGTCCGTATTTATCACGAAAATCACGATAGTCGTGTATCTTGACGGCGGATCCCATATACAGATCCTTCACGCCCAGTCCTTCAAAACGGATACGCACTGCTTCTGTACGGCCACCGGTGATGATGGCTATGTGAAGTCCTTTTTTCACAGCCAACTGGATAGCGTACCCATCTTTGATATTCACAGTACGCATCGGCTCTCCGGAAGGATGCAAAGGTACGGTTGTCGAACTCAATACTCCGTCTACATCAAAAGCTAAAGCCTTGATACGGGATAAATCATAGTTGATGGTGCTCATGGATACTTTTGCTCATTAGTTTATATATTTCCTGCAATGCCGGAGAATCTACCAACATGGCAAGATGATTGTTCATCACATTCTCATCGTAACGAACAGCGGGTCCGGTCTGTGCATCACGTGGTGCCAGCTCGTGTACTTTACGTGCCGTTTCGTCTATCAGCGGAAGCATGACATCGAAAGGCAAGTTGTATTTTTCAAGCAAGTCAGCAGCTAATGCATACATGTGATTTGTGAAGTTGCAGATAAAAACAGCAGCCAAATGAAGGCTTTTACGCTGCTCGGAAGAAGCTTCGTAAACTTTCTCCGAAAGAGTGGCGGCAACAGCTTTCAAGAACTCTACATCTTCCGGTCGTTTCGCTTCAACAAAGAAAGGCACTTCCTGAAAATTGACTTCACGTTGTTTGCTGAATGTCTGCATCGGATAAAATACTCCATACCGTTCTGCATACCCTTCCCAAATACTCATCGGGATACTTCCCGCGGTATGCACCAACAAAGAATTCTGTTTTCCTTCTGTTATCTGCGGCAACAAATCTACTAAAGCGGCATCCTTCAAAGATACGATATACAATTTAGCATCTTTGGAGATTTCCTGTAAATCTGTTGTATATTCAGCTTCAACTTTCTCGGCTAAAGTACGAGCAGATTCCATGGTCCGGCTATATACCTGCACAATACGGAAGCCTTTATGATAGAGAGCCTTCGCCAGATTAGTAGCCAGGTTACCTGCGCCAATAAACACAATCGGTGTATCTTCTATACTTCTCTTCATTATTTCCTTACCGTTTTGCAAACCAGAATAAAATGATGCCGACAATGAGCAAAGTCAATGGCAGCAGATACCCGGATAACGAACCCAGCAATGATATTACCAGACTGATATTCATCACCAGCCAAAGACCAAGTAACACAAAACCAATTGATTTATCGCGTTTGAAAATAAGAAAACAGATCGAAGCATACAATAACATATTGTCTTTATTCATCACCCAAGGTAGTCCAATAGTAGAGAAATGAATCAGTTTATCAATCAGATAAAGTGCTCCGATAACGATAAAGGTAACAGCAGTAGCCAAATAAGTATCTTTGCTGTTACTCGCTTTAGCAGCTCCCATATTTATTTTCCTCCGAATTTATTTATGTGAATTTTCTCCCATTGAAGATGTTCTTCGTTGAAAGGTTTACGTTCCATCCCTTTATGTCCGATAGCAATAACGGAAAGAATTTGAAGTTGCAGAGGAATGCCCAGGATTCCATGAACAAATTCATCGGAAGGCATTCCGGTAGCAGTGAAACGTTCGCGGACCTGCACCCAGCAGCTTCCCAAGCCGAGATCTTCGGCCTGCAACTGTATCATGATAGAAGCAATAGAAGCATCTTCAATCCAAACATCACTGGCCAACGGATCGGCCATTACCACAATTGCCAAAGCAGCGTCGGCAATGAATGAAGAAGCCTGTTCCTTACAATGAGACAATTCTTTCAATACCTCTTTATCATCAATCACTACAAACTGCCAACTATTACTACGTTTGGAAGAAGGAGACATCAAAGCTGCTTTCATCAACGTAACTACCTGATCTTGTGTCAACTCTTCATCGGTGAACTTCCGCATACTACGACGGTTCTTTATTAATTCACTGAAATTTTCCATATTATTTTCCGGTTTCATTTGATTAATGTATGCAAAGATAATGCAAACCGAGCGTAATAGGAAATAAAAGTATCTTTTTCATTTCTATTGTCAGAAGGGAATCTATGACATGAAAAGAGTGCCAAATACTCCACTAAATGAAGAATATATTGTATCTTTGCACAGATAAATAATTTCATTATGAAAAAGCGAATTACACAAGACGATTACATTAAAGCGAATCGTAAAGCTAGCCGTGAGGCAGAAATTGAGATGTACGGGCACCCTATTTGTCACAAACGAGTGCACCAGTCAAAGAAAGTATATAACCGCAGAAAGATAAAGGCAGCCGATAAAAAGCTGCCTTATTTTTTTGCCTTCAAAATAGCGTCACTATCCTCCAGACATAGCGACACTATACAATAGGAATAGCGTCACTATCATGATAGGATAGCGTCACTATATTTAGGGGATTAAAAAAGAAGTTTATCTATTTACCTATCTATCTAATAATCTATACAATCCGAGTTAATTCCCCGGTTGTAGAATCAATAATAAACCCGTAGACTGTCACATCTGAAGGGATCAAAGGATGACGCACGATAAAATCTACTGTTCCTCTCACCGACTTTTCTGTATCTTCGAAACCATCCAGCCACGAATGAAAGTCAACTCCGCAGAAACGCATCATGTCAATGTAATCCGGATTGATCCCGCGTGCTTTCATTTTTTCGAGCATTACTTCACTGTGCATGTGGCAAGCTCCACAGTCAGAATGAGCAATCACCATTATTTCCTCTACCCCCAACTCAAAAATAGCAACGAGCAAACTACGTATCACGCTACCGAAAGGATGGGAAATAACGCCACCTGCATTTTTTATCATTTTTACATCGCCATTCTTAATTCCTAATGCGGCTGGAAGCAAAGCAGTCAGTCGGGTGTCCATACAGGAAAGAATAGCTATTTTCTTATCGGGATATTTATTAGTAATATACGATTCGTATCCCTTGTTCTCAACAAATTGCTTGTTGTAAGCTAAAATTTCTTCTAACATAGTTCCGCTTTTTAAAAGTTCTGTTCGATTACGCAAAGATAGAAAAAATATATAAAGGTGCATTTTTTACAACTATATATATCAAGCAACTCCAACAAATTCTCCGTTTTGTTGTTGAATAAAGAATAAAAAGTGTAAATTTGTACCTAGATGCCACTTAAACTAACCACATATTATCATGGGAAGGACATTCCTGAATTACCAGGAAAAAACGCCTTCCATTCCAAAGAGTTATTTCAGATTTATGAAGCGACTCCGGGCTATACTCCTTTATTAATAGTGGCAACAGAAGACGGCAGACCTATGGCACGCCTGCTTGCCGCCATCCGCAAAGCGAAAAAGTGGCTTCCCTCCTCTTTAGTGAAACATTGCGTAGTATATAGCGAAGGTGAATTTCTGGATGAGTCGCTTTCGACCAACAAAGAAAAGGCAGAAGAAGTCTTTGGCGATATGCTCGAACATCTCACACAAGAAGCATCGCGTAGCTGTGTCCTGATCGAATTCCGGAACCTCAATAATTCGATGTTCGGTTACCGGGTTTTCCGTGCCAATGATTATTTCCCTGTCAACTGGCTGCGGGTACGCAATTCGCTGCACAGTATGAAAAAGACGGAAGACCGGTTCAGCCCGTCACGCATCCGTCAGATAAAAAAAGGACTCAAGAATGGAGCCAAAGTAGAGGAGGCACATACCGTGGAAGAAATACACGATTTCTCACGGATGCTGCACAAGGTTTATTCCTCCCGCATACGCAGATATTTCCCTGCCAACGACTTTTTCCGTCACATGAACGATATGCTAATCAAAGGACAACAGGCAAAAATATTCGTAGTAAAATACAAAGAGAAAATCATTGGCGGTTCCGTCTGTATCTACTCGGGAGATGACGCCTACCTTTGGTTCTCCGGAGGAATGAGAAAGACATACGCACTTCAGTATCCGGGAGTGCTGGCCGTTTGGAAGGCATTGGAAGACGCCCGCCAACGGGGATTCCGCCACATGGAATTTATGGATGTAGGACTTCCGTTCCGCAAACACGGTTATCGTGATTTCGTTCTCCGATTCGGAGGAAAGCAGAGCAGTACCCGCCGCTGGTTCCGTGTCAATTGGAATTGGCTGAACAAACTCTTAGTCAAATTTTATATCTAAATGTAATCTCAAGATTGCAAAACGACTCTTCATGCTCCTTCCCTACCATTTTTTCTGTTTAATAATCCAATAATTAAATGCAGAAATATTTCTTTATTAGGTAAGAAATGCCTTTCTTTGTGCTGTTTTATGCCATATAAGCACATGATTAAAACCAAATAAAAAAAGTATAGTTATGAAGATTTCACACATTGAACATCTGGGCATTGCTGTAAAAAGCATCGAAGAAGCCCTTCCTTACTACGAAAATGTATTAGGTCTGAAGTGTTACAACATTGAAACAGTGGAAGATCAGAAAGTAAGAACTGCTTTTTTAAAAGTAGGCGAAACCAAAATTGAACTGTTGGAGCCGACTTGCCCGGAGAGTACTATTGCCAAATTCATTGAAAACAAAGGTGCAGGTGTTCATCACGTTGCCTTTGCTGTAGAAGATGGCGTAGCCAATGCTTTGGCAGAAGCAGAAAGCAAAGAAATCCGCCTTATCGACAAAGCTCCCCGCAAAGGTGCCGAAGGTTTGAATATTGCTTTCCTTCACCCGAAATCAACTTTGGGCGTGTTGACAGAACTCTGCGAACATTAATCATAAACTCTAAAACCAACAAGAACTCATGAGTAATCAACTTGAAAAAATTAAAGAGCTTATTGAACGCCGTGCCGTAGCACGTATCGGAGGCGGCGAAAAAGCAATTGCGAAGCAACATGAAAAAGGGAAATACACAGCACGCGAGCGTTTGGCTATGCTGCTTGACGAGGGTAGCTTCGAAGAAATGGACATGTTCGTTGAGCACAGATGCACGAACTTCGGAATGGAGAAAAAACATTATCCGGGAGACGGTGTAGTAACCGGCTGCGGTACAATCGAAGGACGTCTGGTATATGTGTTCGCACAGGACTTCACTGTTTCTGCCGGTTCACTGTCAGAAACGATGTCATTGAAGATTTGTAAAATTATGGATCAGGCCATGAAGATGGGTGCTCCTTGTATCGGTATCAACGACTCGGGTGGTGCACGTATCCAGGAAGGTATCAACGCTTTGGCAGGTTATGCAGAAATCTTCCAACGCAACATCCTTGCTTCAGGTGTTATTCCGCAGATTTCCGGTATCTTCGGTCCTTGTGCCGGTGGTGCTGTTTATTCTCCGGCTCTGACCGACTTCACACTGATGATGGAAGGCACTTCTTATATGTTCCTCACCGGACCGAAAGTGGTGAAGACCGTTACAGGTGAAGACGTTAGCCAGGAAAACCTCGGTGGCGCAAGCGTTCACTCCACTAAATCGGGTGTGACTCATTTCACCGCCCAAACAGAAGAAGAAGGTTTCGAACTGATTCGCAAACTGTTGAGCTATATTCCTCAAAACAACCTTGAAGAAGCTCCTTATGTAGATTGCACAGACCCAATCGACCGTCTGGAAGATTCTTTGAACGATATTATCCCCGACAGCCCTACTAAACCGTATGACATGTACGAAGTGATCGGCGCTATTGTGGACAACGGTGAATTCCTTGAAATCCAGAAAGATTATGCAAAGAATATCATCATCGGTTTCGCCCGCTTCAACGGACAATCGGTAGGTATCGTTGCTAATCAGCCTAAGTATCTGGCTGGTGTGCTCGACAGCAACGCATCTCGTAAGGGTGCACGTTTTGTTCGTTTCTGCGATGCATTCAATATTCCTATCGTATCGTTGGTAGACGTACCGGGATTCCTTCCGGGAACAGGTCAGGAATACAATGGCGTTATCCTTCATGGTGCTAAACTGTTGTATGCTTACGGTGAAGCTACTGTGCCTAAGGTTACTATCACATTGCGTAAATCTTACGGTGGTTCTCACATCGTAATGAGCTGTAAGCAACTTCGCGGTGACATGAACTACGCATGGCCTACTGCCGAAATCGCAGTAATGGGTGGAGCAGGAGCAGTAGAAGTATTGTACGCACGCGAAGCCAAAGATCAGGAAAATCCCGCTCAATTCCTTGCTGAAAAAGAAGCAGAATACACGAAACTGTTCGCCAATCCTTACAATGCAGCTAAATATGGCTACATCGACGATGTGATTGAACCGCGCAACACACGTTTCCGTGTTATCCGAGCTTTGCAGCAGTTGCAGACCAAGAAATTGAGTAATCCGGCTAAGAAGCATGGTAATATTCCGTTGTAATCCTACTTTTCACATTAAAACAAGAACGATTATGAACAAAACCAAAATCGGAATATTCCTTTCTTTGCTGTTGCTGATTGGTTTGACTTCTTGTGGAGAGCAAAAGTCGAACAATAAGCTGGTGCTAAACGAAATCCTGATAGACAATCAGAGTAATTTTCAGGACGATTACGGATTGCACAGCGCATGGATTGAAATATTCAATAAATCATTCGGTAGCGCCGACCTGGCAGCTTGCTTGCTGAAAGTAAGTAGCCAACCGGGCGATACAGTTACTTATTTTATCCCGAAAGGTGATATACTTACTTTAGTGAAACCACGCCAACATGCACTATTCTGGGCAGATGGCGAACCTAACCGTGGTACTTTCCATACCAGCTTCAAGCTGAATCCGGAAACAGCTAATTGGGTTGGTCTGTTCGACTCCGGCAAAAAGTTGCTCGACCAGATTGTAGTGCCCGCAGGCGCGCTCGGTCCCAACCAATCATACGCTCGTGTAAGCGACGGGGCAGCTGAATGGGAAGTAAAAAGTGGAAGCGGTGACAAATACGTGACTCCGAGCACCAACAACAAGACTCTTGACAGCAATTCCAAGATGGAAAAGTTTGAAGAACACGATGCTGATGGCGTTGGAATGTCCATTTCTGCCATGAGCGTAGTATTCTGCGGATTGATTCTTCTCTTTATTGCTTTTAAGATTGTAGGAAAAGTAGCTGTTAATTTGAGCAAGCGTAACGCTATGAAATCTAAAGGCATTGACAAGCATGAAGCTAAGGAACTGTCACAGGCTCCGGGCGAAGTATACGCTGCTATTTCTATGGCATTACACGAAATGCAGGATGAGGTGCACGACGTAGAAGAAACGGTGCTGACCATCACCCGCGTAAAACGCAGCTACTCACCATGGAGTTCGAAGATTTACACTTTGCGTGAAACTCCTCCCAGAAAGTAAGTCACCTTTTAAAAAGTAAAAACGATGAAAGAATATAAATATAAAATCAACGGTAACTCATATAAAGTAACCATCGGAGATATTGAAGACAACATCGCTCATGTAGAAGTGAACGGTACACACTATAAAGTAGAAATGGAGAAACAGCCGAAGCCTGTTGCGAAACCCGTGACAGTACGCCCGATGCCTAATGCTCCTGCTGCTCCTACTCAAGTAGTGAAACCGACCGCTCCATCTACCGGAAAATCAGGAGTAAAATCTCCGCTGCCGGGTGTGATCCTCGACATCAAAGTGAATGTAGGCGATACTGTAAAGAAAGGACAGACCATTATCATATTGGAAGCCATGAAGATGGAAAACAATATCAATGCGGATAAGGACGGTAAGATTACTGCCATCAACGTCAACAAGGGAGACTCTGTTCTTGAAGGTAATGACCTCGTAATTATTGAATAATATGGGAGACTTTATAAACTTTTTAGGAAATAACCTGGCCGACTTCTGGACATACACAGGCTTTGCCAATGCTACGGTAGGGCATGTAGTCATGATTCTCGTTGGCTTGGTATTCATCTATTTGGCAATAGCCAAAGAGTTCGAACCGATGCTGCTGATTCCTATCGGTTTCGGTATGTTGATCGGTAATATACCTTTTAATATGGATGCCGGGCTGAAAGTCGGTATTTATGAAGAAGGTTCTGTATTGAATATATTGTATCAGGGAGTGACCTCCGGCTGGTATCCGCCACTCATCTTTTTGGGTATCGGTGCCATGACGGACTTCTCGGCACTTATCTCTAATCCAAAATTGATGCTAATTGGTGCAGCTGCACAGTTCGGTATCTTCGGTGCATATATGATCGCGTTAGAAATGGGCTTTGATCCGATGCAAGCCGGTGCTATCGGTATCATTGGTGGAGCAGACGGCCCGACGGCCATCTTCCTTTCTTCCAAGCTAGCACCTAACCTGATGGGAGCCATTGCGGTGTCCGCCTACTCCTATATGGCGTTAGTTCCGGTGATACAGCCGCCTATCATGCGTCTGCTCACCACCAAGAACGAACGTGTCATCCGCATGAAACCGCCACGTGCCGTTTCTCACACGGAGAAGGTGATTTTCCCGATCATCGGTTTGTTGCTGACTTGTTTCCTGGTTCCTTCCGGTCTGCCTTTGCTGGGTATGCTGTTCTTCGGTAACCTGTTGAAAGAAAGTGGTGTAACCCGCCGTTTGGCTAATACAGCCAGTGGTCCGTTGATTGATACAATCACTATCCTGTTGGGTCTGACAGTAGGTGCTTCTACACAAGCATCCGAATTCCTGACGCTCGACTCTATCAAGATCTTTGCCCTCGGTGCATTGTCATTTGTTATTGCAACGGCATCCGGTGTCATCTTCGTTAAGATCTTCAATATCTTCCTGAAGAAAGGTAATAAGATCAATCCGTTGATCGGTAATGCAGGTGTTTCTGCTGTTCCCGACTCTGCACGTATCTCACAAGTGATTGGTTTGGAATATGATTCGACCAACTATTTGCTGATGCACGCTATGGGTCCGAACGTTGCCGGAGTGATCGGTTCAGCTGTTGCTGCCGGTATTCTGCTTGGATTCTTGATGTAAGAAACATTATATAATAGATAAGAACACCCGTGTTACATTCAGTTGTGACACGGGTGTTCTTTATTACAGCCATAGTGTTATCTTCTCTCCGTTCTGAAACGATTAAACGTCATAAAAAAGGCTGCTACCAGTGTTCAAACCGGAGCAGCCTCTTTCTTTTATTTATGGAATAATCCGGAGATTATTACTGTGCCAATTTGTTGTCAGAACCGAGCACGTTGATGATTTTGTGCTTGTACAGTTTTTCCATGTTGTCACGAGCCGGACCAAGATACTTACGTGGGTCGAATTCAGCCGGTTTTTCAGCGAATACCTTACGTACAGCAGCAGTCATAGCCAGACGAGAGTCAGAGTCGATGTTGATTTTGCAAACAGCAGACTTAGCAGCTTTACGCAATTCTTCTTCCGGAATGCCGATAGCAGCTTTCAGTGCACCACCATATTTGTTGATAGTTTCCACTTCTTCTTCCGGAACTGAAGATGATCCGTGAAGAACGATAGGGAATCCCGGAAGTTTTTCCATTACAGCGTCCAATACTTCGAAAGCCAATGGAGGAGGAACCATACGGCCAGTCTTCGGGTCGATGTGGCATTGTTCCGGAGTAAACTTGTAAGCACCGTGAGAAGTACCGATTGAGATAGCCAAAGAGTCGCAACCAGTGCGAGTAGCGAAGTCGATTACTTCTTCAGGGTCAGTATATGTGTGGTGGTCAGCAGAAACTTCATCTTCTACACCAGCCAATACGCCAAGTTCACCTTCTACAGTTACGTCGAACTGGTGAGCGTATTCAACAACTTTCTTAGTCAATGCTACGTTTTCTTCGTAAGGAAGGTGAGAACCATCGATCATTACTGAAGAGAAACCTGAATCGATACAAGATTTGCAAGTTTCGAATGTATCTCCGTGGTCAAGGTGAAGAACGATTTCCGGATGTGCGCAGCCTAATTCTTTAGCATATTCTACAGCACCCTGTGCCATGTAACGCAACAAAGTAGCGTTAGCATACTGACGAGCACCTTTAGAAACCTGAAGAATCACAGGAGATTTAGTTTCAACAGCAGCCTTGATGATAGCCTGCATTTGTTCCATATTGTTGAAGTTGAATGCTGGGATAGCATATCCACCTTTGATAGCCTTAGCAAACATTTCTCTTGTGTTTACCAATCCTAAATCTTTGTAATTTACCATTTTGTTTAAAGTTTATTGTTAGTGAATAAAAATTCTACGCAAAAGTAAGCATTATCCATCGAATAACGAACATCGGAAAGAAAAATATAGTAGAAAAAGGTTTAAATCAGACTGCAAAATTTAGCAGGAATACGAGTGTGACATTAGATTGTAATGTCCACCTTGCAAACTTTGGGATTTATGATTTCTGAATTCTGATTGATGCCTTCGGATTTATATCTCCTTATTTATACCTTATTTATACCCTGTCTCTTATACACATCTCCGAGCCCACGAGACCATGGCTA
>NZ_JAJKHN010000127.1:0-12058 GCF_020982715.1 Bacteroides sp. 1_1_30 | reverse complement strand
CTATAAATTTAATACTTTGATCGCTATGTTTCTAATTATAAGTGAAATATATTTATTCTTATATCGAACTCACGTTATTTTACAATCTTTCTTGTAAATTGTGCACAATTTGTCGCGTAAATGGCGTCAAAAGGCTTCTGTCATGTTGAAGTAGAACAAATTCTGCTTGTTCACCATGTCTCTGCCGAAATCAAGGCGTACATTCATACGGGGTTGAACTTCGATACGTAATCCCAATCCGAGGTTGGGAAGCACACCTTCTATCTTGCCCGGAGTGGGTCCCATGAAACCGCATCCTCCCCAGGCTACATATCCTATATGACTTAACATCTTTTTTATCCAAGTGCTTTTGTCCGTATTTATCATCTGGCGGTATTCGGCCATCATGACATGCGAGGACTTGTCGCGAAACTGTCCCATGTAATAACCGCGAAGATCGAAGGGGGTTCCACTAAGTACATATTTTGTTAGGGGTACATCTCCGAATGCGTTTTTGCTTTGCACTGTCCAGGCTATCACTTTGCGGCGTCCTACTGTTTTGTATTGGCGGTAATCGATTTCCAAACGGTAAAAGTTATTATCACTGCCGAACGTTTTATTGTACATCATTCCCCGGAAGTCAAGGTAAGTTCCGTTATAAGCATTGGCGGGAATATCACGTGTGTCATACGTCAATAGGAAGCCGAGTCCCGAACTGAAATTTTTGTATCCGTGCTCCGTACCTCCTGCCGCAATGTACGAGGGCTCATTAACCATCCCGGCAGCCGGTTTAGTTATCTTGTCATAGTTCAAATCGACTTGAGGGCCTGCAAAGAAATTACTTTCTCCCAAACGGAACAAGAACCAGGGGTTTACTTGAATGCCGCTATAACGGTATTCACTGGTATCTTCTCCACGTTCGTAATCTTTATTGGTGGAATATCCGATGCCATAAAAATTCTCGATTGTATTTTTATAAGAGAAGGTTCCGAAGATACGGAAACGGTCGCCTTTAAAGAAGAGCTGTGGTTTCGTCATCAGATTCAAGCCGCCCTTGAACATCAAGGCGATGGCCATTGGCACTACTGAACGCCGTTGAGTGGTATCACTCGGATTCATCCGAAACGTCATCAGTGCGCTACCGCCTACTAACAAACCGAAGTCCGGCGTATAACTGGGACCACCTAATATGTTATAGTGCAAATTCCGGTTTGCCACGCGCTGGCGACGCAACTCGCGCTTGGAAAGGGCAGGAATGGTGTCTGACGGGGTGCCTTCAATATCTGTAGGAGTAGTATCACTGATAGAAGTTGTAGACATTTGCAGTTCATCGCTTTTTACTGCCGTACTATCAGCCGTAGCTGACATCATATTGATGGATGGAAGCATCATCAATATTCCTATTATATATTTCTTCATAATTTCTCTGTGAGGAATTCGACTGCAAAGAAAACTCTTTTATTCCGATTAGTTTTGATGTTCTTAGATAATAAATCTAAAAAAGAATCGTATTTTTGCAGAATAAGATGTTTTTCGATATGCTGGTAAATAAAATTGCATGATTTAATCCCATACACTAAAACAATATTTGTTAGCATATCATGATCCGTCAGCCTATTAATTAATTATTTATATCAAATGAATAAACAGATTTTATCAATTTTTGTTTTCTGTGCTTTTTCTTATTCTACACAAGCGCAAGAAGTGAAAGGAGGCATCAGCGACTCCATGATGCAACAAATCAAGCAGAGTTATGCAAACACTCCCACCGACAAGGCTATTCGCAACGCCATCGGCAACAACGACATCCGTAAACTGGCTCTCAACCAGGATAACCTGAAAGGCATGGATACGCATTTTTCTATCAAAGTGTCTTCTAAAGGTATCACCGACCAAAAATCTTCTGGTCGTTGCTGGCTTTTTACAGGTTTGAATGTGATGCGTGCCAAAGCGATCGCCAAGCATAACCTCGGTTCCTTCGAATTCTCGCAAACTTATCCTTTCTTCTTCGACCAACTGGAGAAAGCCAACCTCTTTCTGCAAGGTATTATCGATACCAGCAGTAAGCCGATGGATGATAAAATGGTGGAATGGCTCTTCCGTAATCCTTTGAGTGACGGTGGAACATTCACCGGTGTAGCCGATATTGTCAGTAAATACGGGCTTGTTCCCAAAGATGTGATGCCGGAAACCAACAGTAGTGAAAATACCTCCCGTATGGCAGGTCTGATTGCCCTGAAACTTCGTGAACAGGGGCTTCAACTCCGTGATCTCGCTGCGCAAGGTGTCAAGCCTGCTGCCCTTGAGAAAACAAAAACAGAGATGTTGAGCACCATCTACCGCATGTTAGTGTTGAATCTCGGTGTTCCTCCTACTGAATTTACCTGGACTGAATATAACGCTAAGGGTGAGCCTGTGTCTACCGAAACTTACACTCCGCTTTCTTTCCTGAAAAAGTATGGTGACGAAAAACTGATTGATAATTATGTCATGTTAATGAACGATCCGAGCCGTGAATATTATAAGTGTTATGAGATAGACTACGACCGCCACCGTTACGACGGCAAAAACTGGACGTATGTCAATCTTCCCATCGAGGATATCAAAGAAATGGCTATTTCTTCTCTCAAGGATAGCACGATGATGTATTTTTCTTGCGATGTAGGTAAGTTCCTAAACTCTGACCGTGGTCTGCTGGATGTCAAAAACTACGACTACGAATCTCTTATGGGTACTTCTTTTGGCATGAACAAGAAGCAACGTATCCAAAGTTTTGCCAGTGGCTCCAGTCACGCCATGACTCTTATGGCCGTCGATCTTGACAAAAATGGAAAACCGACGAAATGGATGGTTGAAAATAGTTGGGGGCCTGCTGCCGGTTATCAGGGTTATCTCATTATGACAGATGATTGGTTTAACGAATATATGTTCCGTCTAGTAGTAGAAACGAAATATGCATCGAAAAAAGCTCTCGAGGTGTTGAAACAGAAGCCTATCCGACTTCCTGCTTGGGATCCTATGTTTGCTGAATAGTTTGCTGAATATTCTTTTTCTTTCGTCTTGATACGAAAGAAAAAGAACCAAAAAGAAAGAATCAAGGCTGCGTTTTTCCGGCTACTCCGGTGCTTCCTCCGGCTAAAGGGCAGAAACTCGCTACGCTCAAACAGTCTGCCCTTCTTAACGCCGAAGGAAACACCGGAGTAGCCGGAAAAACGAGGCCGGGGACCCCGTGCGGCGTGGCGGCCTTTGGTATACGGAAGATTGCATTGTTTTAAAGGATGTATAGCATGAAACTTTGCTGAATAAGAGGTTTTAGTTCTGCAGTGTGGAAGGATTTATAGTATAGAATACTTTTCTAAATAAGAGATTTTGCAGCATGAAGAACTTCCAGCATAAAAAGCACATTATCTAAAGAACTTTGCATATTACAAATGCTACTAATAAAAATGCTTTGCTATATAAAAGCCGCAGACGTTATACGACTAAATATAGCAAAGCTGAACAATATATAATAGAGATATAGAATACGATATAATAGTAGAGATAGAAAAATAGAAATATACAGAGAATTCCTTCCTAATACCCCTCACGAATATCATACAGCGGACCAGCCGGCGGCTTTCCCCGGCCTACTTTTTTCTCCGTCAGGCGAGCGCCCGTAACGTAGCGTTAAGAAGGGCAGATTGTTTGAGCGTAGCGAGTTTCTGCCCTTTAGCGAAGTGAAGGAAGCGAGTAGGAGAAAAAAGTCAGCCTTGAATTTTTCTTTGCTTCTTTCTTTTGTTTCAAGACAAAAGAAAGATGATTACGAGAAAGATGATTTACGTGTACGAACACGAAAGGAATTACGGAAATATATCCGTAATTCCTTTCTTTTTTCCTCCCGAATCCCAATCTTATTTATTACTTTTGCGGCAAATTTATGAAACCATTATTTTATATAGCATGGCAAATGTAATAAAGTTACGTAAAGGCCTTGACATAAACCTGAAAGGAAAAGCTGCTGAAACGTACGCAACAGTAAAAGAACCGGGATTCTACGCACTTGTACCCGATGACTTTCCTGGAGTGACGCCTAAGGTCGTTGTGAAAGAGCAGGAATATGTAATGGCTGGTGGACCCTTGTTTATCGACAAGTATCATCCTGAAGTGAAATTTGTTTCGCCGGTGAGCGGCGTGGTGACGAGTGTAGAACGTGGTGCTCGTCGTAAGGTATTGAACATCGTAGTAGAAGCTGCTGCAGAGCAGGACTATGAAGATTTTGGGAAAAAGAATGTTGCTTCGATGGATGCTGAAGCTGTGAAATCCGCTCTGTTAGAAGCCGGACTTTTCGCGTTTATCAAACAGCGTCCTTATGACATCATTGCAGATCCGACGGTAACCCCGAAAGGAATCTTCATCTCCGCATTCGATACCAATCCATTGGCTCCGGATTTCGAGTTCGCCCTCAAAGGCGAAGAAGCAAACTTCCAGACAGGGCTTGATGCTCTTGCCAAACTGGCAAAAACCTACTTGAACATCAGTGTGAAACAGAACGCTGCCGCACTGACACAGGCTAAGAACGTTACAATCACCGCATTCGACGGACCGAACCCTGCAGGTAATGTAGGCGTTCAGATCAACCATCTCGACCCCGTATCCAAGGGCGAAACGGTATGGACTATTGATCCGCAAGCCGTAATCTTCATCGGTCGCCTCTTCAATACAGGCCATGTAGATTTCACCCGTACAGTAGCTGTGACAGGTTCCGAAGTGTTGAAACCTGCATACTGCAAACTACAGGTAGGCGCATTGCTCACCAACGTGTTTGCCGGCAATGTAACAAAAGACAAAGATTTACGCTACATCAGCGGTAACGTGCTGACAGGAAAGCAAGTATCCCCGAACGGATTCTTGGGCGCATTCCATAGCCAACTGACTGTTATCCCCGAAGGTGACGACATTCACGAAATGCTTGGATGGATCATGCCGCGTTTCAACCAGTTCAGTGCCAATCGTTCTTATTTCAGCTGGTTGATGGGTAAGAAGGAATATACGTTGGATGCCCGTATCAAAGGTGGCGAACGTCACATGATTATGTCGGGTGAATACGATAGAGTATTCCCAATGGACATTCTACCCGAATATCTGATTAAAGCAATTATCGCCGGTGACATCGACCGTATGGAAGCACTCGGCATCTATGAAGTAGCTCCCGAAGACTTCGCCCTTTGCGAATTCGTCTGCTCTTCAAAGATGGAACTGCAACGCATCGTTCGTGTCGGACTCGATATGCTCCGTTCAGAAATGGCGTAATCGAATAAGAGATTAAATAATAAAAATTAAAATAAGCGATAGTTGAAATCTTGCGAAACGGCTCTCTGTGGATACAGCATAAACCCAGCACAGCCAATTTTCAACTCTCAACTTTCAATTTTCAATTAAATAAATGAAAGCGTTAAGAAATTATCTCGATAAGATAAAGCCGAACTTTGAGGAGGGCGGCAAATTCCACGCATTCCAGTCGGTATTTGACGGCTTCGAAACATTCCTGTTCGTGCCTAGCAAGACTGCGAAAACGGGAACGCACATACATGACGCAATCGATAGCAAGCGCATCATGTCGATTGTGGTTATTTCGTTAATACCGGCTTTGCTGTTCGGTATGTACAACGTAGGTTACCAGCATTTCACTCATACAGGTGCTACTGGCAGCTTCATCGAAATGTTTATCTACGGATTCCTGGCAGTACTGCCTAAAATAATCGTATCATACGTAGTAGGTCTTGGCATTGAGTTCGTCGTAGCTCAATGGAAGAAAGAAGAAATCCAGGAAGGATTCCTTGTTTCCGGTATCCTGATCCCGATGATCGTTCCGGTAGACTGTCCGCTGTGGATTCTTGCCGTAGCTACTGCATTCTCTGTTATCTTCGCAAAAGAAGTATTCGGTGGTACAGGTATGAACGTATTCAACGTTGCGTTGATTACTCGTGCATTCCTGTTCTTCGCATACCCGACCAAGATGTCCGGTGATGCCGTTTGGGTGTCAGGCGACAGCATCTTCGGTTTAGGACAAAGCGTAGACGGACTCACCGTTGCCACTCCACTGGGACAGGCTGCTACAACAGGTAGTGTTCCTGCGTTCAACATGGATATGATTACAGGTCTGATTCCGGGTTCTATTGGTGAAACCAGCGTAATCGCTATCCTGATTGGTGCCGTTATCCTGCTTTGGACAGGTGTTGCAAGCTGGAAGACAATGATTTCCGTATTCATCGGTGGCGCATTCATGGCATGGGTATTCAACTCAATCGGCATGGAAAACAACACAATGGCTCAAATGCCTTGGTACGAACATCTCGTTCTTGGTGGTTTCTGCTTCGGTGCCGTATTTATGGCTACTGACCCTGTGACTTCCGCACGTACAGAAAGAGGTAAATATATCTTCGGATTCCTGATCGGTGTGATGGCTATCGTTATCCGCGTACTGAATCCGGGTTATCCGGAAGGTATGATGCTTGCCATCCTGCTGATGAACATCTTCGCTCCGCTGATTGACTACTGTGTAGTACAAAGCAATATCAGCCGTCGCGAGAAACGCACTATCAAGTCTAACCAATAAATACCGAAAGAAAATGAATACGAATAGTAATAGTTATACTATCATTTATGCTTCGGTAATGGTTATTATCGTAGCATTCCTGCTGGCATTCGTTAGTTCTTCACTGAAATCTACACAAGACAAGAATGTGCAGTTGGACACTAAGAAACAAATCCTCGCTGCATTGAACATTAAGAATGTGGAAGATGCGGATGCTGAATATCAGAAATATGTGAAAGGGGATATGCTGATGAACGTAGACGGTACGCTGACCGAAAATACGGGCGAATTTGCTACCAACTACGAGAAAGAAGCAAAAGAACAACAACGTCTGCACGTGTTTGTATGCGAAGTGGACGGTCAGACTAAATATGTAGTTCCTGTTTACGGTGCCGGTCTTTGGGGCGCTATCTGGGGATACGTTGCACTGAACGAAGATAAAGATACCGTTTACGGTACTTACTTCTCACACGCTAGTGAAACTCCGGGTCTGGGTGCTGAAATTGCAACCGACCATTTCCAAAATGAATTTGTAGGTAAGAAGACTTTGGAAAATGGAGCTATCACTTTGGGAGTCGTAAAAAATGGCAAGGTAGAGAAACCTGATTACCAAGTGGATGGTATCTCCGGTGGTACAATCACTTCAGTAGGTGTAGATGCCATGTTGAAGTCTTGCCTGAATAGTTACTTGAGTTTTTTAACTAAATAATAAGGAGGAGAAAGATAGAATATGGGACAACTGTTTTCAAAGAAAAATAAAGAAGTATTCTCTGCTCCGCTGGGAATTGATAATCCGGTAACCGTACAGGTGCTCGGTATCTGTTCTGCACTTGCTGTTACCGCAAAGCTGGAGCCTGCCATCGTGATGGGACTTTCAGTAACGGTGATTACTGCATTTGCCAACGTTGTTATTTCACTGTTGCGTAAGACTATTCCTAACCGCATCCGCATCATCGTCCAGTTGGTTGTGGTAGCTGCTTTGGTAACTATCGTAAGTGAAATCCTGAAAGCGTTTGCTTACGACGTAAGCGTACAGCTTTCTGTTTATGTAGGTTTGATTATCACTAACTGTATCTTGATGGGACGTCTGGAAGCATTTGCCATGCAGAACGGTCCTTGGGAGTCTTTCTTGGATGGTGTAGGTAATGGTTTAGGCTATGCCAAGATTTTGATTATCGTTGCTTTCTTCCGCGAACTGTTTGGCTCGGGAACATTGCTTGGTTTCAATATCCTGAATTATGAACCGATTCAAAATATCGGATACGTAAACAACGGCTTGATGTTGATGCCGCCGATGGCATTGATTATCGTAGCATGCATTATCTGGTATCAACGTGCACGTCATAAAGAATTGCAAGAACAAAGTAATTAATTATTTCTGATTTCTGAATTATGATTTATGTCTAGCTTTATAGTCATAGTCGCATGATAAGTCTGCTGAATCATAAATTATAAATCATAAATCATAAATCAAAAAGAATTATGGAACATTTATTAAGTTTATTCGTCCGCTCTATCTTTGTGGACAACATGATATTCGCATTCTTCTTGGGTATGTGTTCATACCTGGCTGTTTCGAAGAATGTGAAGACTGCCGTAGGACTGGGTATCGCCGTGACTTTCGTGTTGCTGGTGACGCTTCCGGTCAACTACCTGTTGCAAACTAAGGTGCTGGCTGCCAATGCTATCATTGAAGGTGTCGACCTTAGCTTCTTGAGTTTTATTCTTTTCATTGCCGTAATTGCCGGTATCGTGCAATTGGTGGAGATGGTGGTAGAACGCTTCACTCCGTCACTGTACGCTTCGCTGGGTATCTTCCTGCCGTTGATTGCTGTTAACTGTGCGATCATGGGTGCCTCTCTGTTTATGCAACAACGTATCAATCTGGGTCCGAGTGATCCGAAATACATTGGTGATATTTGGGATGCCCTTTCTTATGCATTAGGCTCTGGTATCGGTTGGTTGCTGGCTATCGTAGGTCTGGCTGCTATCCGCGAGAAAATGGCTTACTCTGACGTACCTGCTCCATTGAAGGGCTTGGGTATCACATTTATCACAGTAGGTCTGATGGCAATCGCATTTATGTGTTTCTCTGGTTTGAACATCTAAAAAGAAAGGAATAAGACAATGGATATGAATTTAATATTAGCGAGCATTGGGGTATTCCTTGTGGTTATTCTGTTGCTTGTTGTAATCTTGTTGGTTGCTAAGAATTTCCTGGTACCATCAGGAAACGTAAAACTGACAATCAACGGCGAAAAGGAATTGGAAGTGGCTTCCGGTTCTACTTTGTTGAATACGCTGTCTGTAAATGGGATATTCCTGTCATCTGCTTGTGGTGGTAAGGGATCTTGCGGACAGTGCAAATGCCAAGTACTCGAAGGAGGCGGCGAAATCCTACCTTCTGAGGTTCCTCACTTCAGTCGCAAACAGCAGCAAGACCACTGGCGTCTGGGCTGTCAGGTGAAAGTGAAAGGCGATATGTCAATCAAGATTGACGAATCTGTACTTGGCGTGAAAGAGTGGGAGTGCGAAGTAATCTCCAACAAGAACGTGGCTACATTTATCAAAGAGTTCATCGTTGCTCTGCCTAAAGGCGAACACATGGACTTTATCCCGGGTTCTTACGCACAGATTAAGATTCCTAAATTCTCAATGGACTATGACAAGGACATTGACAAGAGCTTGATTGGTGATGAATATCTTCCTGCATGGGAGAAATTCGGTTTGCTGGGTTTGAAGTGTAAGAACGACGAGGAGACAATCCGTGCTTACTCTATGGCCAACTATCCTGCCGAAGGTGACCGTATCATGTTGACAGTACGTATCGCTACTCCGCCGTTCAAACCGAAAGAACAAGGTCCTGGATTTATGGACGTAATGCCGGGTATCGCTTCTTCTTATATCTTTACTCTTAAACCGGGTGACAAGGTAATAATGAGCGGTCCTTACGGAGACTTCCACCCAATCTTCGATTCTAAGAAGGAAATGATGTGGATTGGTGGTGGTGCCGGTATGGCTCCATTACGTGCGCAAATCATGCACTTGACCAAGACATTGCATACTACTGACCGTAAGATGTCTTACTTCTACGGTGCCCGTGCGCTGAACGAAGTGTTCTATCTGGAAGATTTCCTGCAAATTGAAAAGGACTTCCCGAATTTCACTTTCCATTTGGCTCTCGACCGTCCGGACCCTGCTGCTGATGCTGCAGGCGTGAAGTACACTCCGGGATTTGTTCACAACGTAATTTACGAAACTTACCTGAAGAATCACGAAGCTCCTGAAGATATTGAATACTACATGTGTGGTCCTGGTCCGATGTCGAAAGCTGTTGAGAAGATGCTCGACGATCTTGGCGTTCCGGCACAGAACCTGATGTTCGACAACTTCGGAGGATAATTCGCAGAAGAGAACAAACCGGTCGGAACAATGACCGGAAAGGTTACATAAACACAGAGCGGGAAATCTGAAAAGCAGTAATGCTTCTTCGATTTCCCGCTTTTTTTTACTATTATCTCATAATGTCTTTCCGTTATGGTTTGTATCTATTTTATGTCTGTTTTAAAGATAGTTCTCCTTTTTTATCCGTACTTATCTATTATATTCGTATATTTGGCTACACAATAGAATTATTAAAGTACAATAGGTTATGGAATATCATCGTATATCTTTTATTCACAATGATACAGAGTATTCATTTGTCAAAGCTATGAGTTCAAGTTTAACGGGATATGCCTTGGTGACAGCTTGTAGGGCAGAAGTAACCATTTACATGAAAGAGAATAATCTGAAAGGTTATTATATATTGACCGGCATGGCTAAAGTTTGATTGCATTTTTATCTCCGTACTCTTTCCTTTTTGTATCTTTGCCCCCATGTTAGAGAAAAATGAAATTATACAGTCGGCTCTCCGCAATTTGAAGATTGAGGAGCTGAATCCGATGCAGGAAGCATCACTTGAACAAGCTACCGGAAGAAAAGACGTTATACTGTTGTCACCGACAGGATCGGGCAAGACGCTGGCCTATCTGTTACCTTTACTCCTTACTCTAAAACCGAACGATGACAGCGTGCAGGTTTTGATTCTCGTTCCTTCGCGTGAGCTGGCCTTACAGATAGATTCTGTATTCAAAGCAATGGGGACTTCCTGGAAAACCTGCTGTTGTTACGGTGGGCATCCTATCGCCGAAGAAAAGAAAAGTATATTGGGCAATCATCCTGCTATCATCATTGGTACTCCGGGACGTATCACCGACCATCTGTCTAAAGGAAATTTCAATCCCGAAACCATTGAAACTTTAATTATCGACGAGTTCGACAAATCGTTGGAGTTTGGTTTCCACGATGAAATGGCAGAGATTATCACCCAGCTTCCGGGATTAAAAAAACGTATGTTGCTTTCAGCTACCGATGCCGAAGAGATTCCCGAATTTACAGGATTGAACCGCACAGTTAAGTTGAACTTCCTTTCGGACGATTCTGAAGAACAAGAGTCGCGCTTGAAATTGATGAAGGTGCTTTCGCCTTCCAAAGATAAGATTGATACTTTATATAACCTGCTTTGTACATTGGGGAGCAGTTCGAGCATCGTGTTTTGTAATCATCGGGATGCGGTGGACCGTGTACATCAGTTATTGGCAGATAAAAAACTACTCGCAGAACGTTTTCATGGTGGTATGGAACAGCCGGACCGTGAACGTGCGCTTTACAAGTTCCGTAATGGCAGTTGTCATGTCTTGATTTCTACCGATCTGGCAGCCCGTGGACTGGATATTCCGGAAGTCGGACATATCATCCATTATCATTTGCCGGTCAATGAAGAAGCCTTTACGCACCGCAACGGACGTACAGCGCGTTGGGATGCGACCGGAACGTCTTATCTGATTCTTCATGCCGAAGAGAAACTTCCTTCTTATATCCCGGAAGAAATGGAAACAGTGGCGTTGCCTGAAAACCCTCCCCGGCCTCCGAAATCGCTCTGGGCTACTATATATATAGGTAAAGGAAAGAAGGAGAAACTTAGTCGGATCGATATTGCCGGATTCTTATATAAAAAAGGAAATCTGACTCGCGAAGATGTCGGAGCGATTGATGTCAAAGAACATTATGCTTTCGTTGCCGTTCGCCGGGCTAAGGTGAAGCAACTCCTGAATCTGATTCAAGGAGAGAAAATAAAAGGAATGAAGACTATTATTGAGGAAGCGAAGTAAAACTCTTTTTTTTTGTAATATAGAACTCTTAAAGTCCTCTTTTATTATGTACAATCGTCCCTATGTTCACTAGTCATTGAGCATAGGGATGATTACTTTATTTCCAAAGATATTTTACTTTCCACTTTATTTCCCTGTTAATCTAAGCTGAATTCACTGTTGCAGTTTATAAATATTCATTTTTATTGCATTAATCTTTTGTTTTATCATCAATATCTCCGGTTCTATTTCAATCTCGACTTTTATCCCATACTTGACATCTATAGATAACAATATGGTGTATATATCC
>NZ_JAJKHN010000126.1:0-13481 GCF_020982715.1 Bacteroides sp. 1_1_30 | reverse complement strand
TGAACTTCTTTGTGAACAGGAGTACAAATGCAGCAGCGGAAGCATTTAATGCTAAAATCAAAGCATTTAGGGCATCATTTAGAGGAGTAGTGGATATGAGCTTCTTCCTTTTTAGGCTAGCAAAGGTATATGCATGAAGGGAATTGACAAAAATTAATCCCCCAAGTTTTCAGACTGAGCCCCGAAATTCGGGTATGATGGATTTGCACGCGTCATCGACGAAAGAATCGTTACTGAAATGATTAGCTGTTATCCGAATGTTACTGATCCGGAGTGTGCTTGTTGTTGGAAATTCACATTAAGGTAGTAATTCAAATTCTCCATAAGCCACTTTGGTGCCTCTGTTGAATGATTTGTAGATACGGTATTTCCCTGGATGGTTGGGGGATTCTGATGTATAGAGTTTAATTGTTTGTTGGTGACTCGGGTGCTCCGGTGGGAAAATCCACAGTATATCATTAACGACAGGATCGGTCGGCAATGTTTCCCATTGCCGTTTACTTTTGTTATAGTAAGCAAGGCTGTATTTTTCTCCGCACTCATATTCATAGTGAGAGTGGTTGGTGATGGTTATTTTTACTTCTGTAGTTGATAGCGGATAATGATCGTGTTCTGTTTCTATAGAAAGCGAAGCGGGACTTATGTTCTCTCCAGTCGGAATGTCACGGGGAATAGGTCGCAATGTGACGGAGTTCGTTTGCGATGACTGGTTGGTTTTCTTAGGTAACACTGTATAAAGCCCTTGTTCGTCTTTTATTATCTCATATTTTCCCGATTCCAGCCACGTATTCCAATCCTTAAAAAGGTCGGTGATAAATAGGTATAAATCTTCGGAAATATATATTTCTGTACCTGACTTTAAGTCGCATGCCAACTGACCATTTACGACAGACAGATGTTTCTGGGCTCTTTGTAAGGCTTTCAAATAGACAACCTGATTAAATGCGTAATCTTTATTGAAACCTCGTCCCGTGAATAAATCTATTGCAGCATACGACATCGTCCCTCTTGTCTTCAGGAAAGTAGTGTCGGTTATAGACGTCTTGTAGCTATTAGCTTCTTCCCACATCTTTCTTTTTTCCTGTTCTCTGAATTTCTGTACAATCTCGCTCACTTTATCTTGTTCGCTTGTTTCTCTGTGAGATTTTAGGCTGTCATTATCTTGTAATTCGTCATAAAGAGGTAAAGCAAAAAAAGTGTTATTGTCCTTTTCAAACTGTTCTATGATACATGGGATAATTTTCTTACCCATAGCTTTTAGCTCTTTGAATTGGGGTAAAATGGTGTAAGCACGGGTACTTGAACTTAATTGTGCTTTGGGATTGTTGTGTATTTCTTTTTCCCAGGCATTAAATAAACTGTCAAATTTGGCTATATCCTCTGTTGTCAAAATATCACTTTTTTCTGTATTCTGTTTAATACATCCTGTAGTGATAAAGATAAATGGCAGAATAAAGAAAAGTGTTCTCATCGTTTTAATTATTAATCGGTTTTGTAATAGGTTTGCATAAGGGTATGTCAAGCTTTTGATCTGTTTCCTGCAAATATAGAAATAATATTTTTAAACCGATAAACTGGATGCTGCTGTTTTTTTACCGGATAAGAAAACGTTTATTCGTTTTTCGATGTGATACTAGCTGCCCTTTGATAAATAATGTGAAAAAACAGTTTTAGCCTCATTATCGAATTAACTTTCACCCATTTGTGAGGTCTAACATACATAACTTATTTAATATGAGAATTAAAATGATGAGAAAGCAAATTTTAAGTTTGGCAGTTGCGTTATTGATTGGCTCAACTGTATGTATGGCTCAAAATCGTCAGAATGGAAAGGCTGATAGAGAGAAACGTATGGAACAGATTGTTGCCGATCTGGGCTTGAATGAAAAGCAGGCCAAAGATTTCAAAGCTGCAATGAAAGAAATGAGACCTGCGAAAAATAAATCGAATGAAAGGCCTACGCGGGAAGAAATGCAAAAGAAAAGGCAGGAAATAGATGCTAAAATAAAAAGCATTCTGACCGATGAACAATATAAGAAATACCAGGATATGCGTAAGAAGGATAACGCGAAGAAAAAGAAAAAAGCAAAATAAGTACTATTCGTTTAATCTAAACCTGTCAAACGGAGAATCGTAAAAGATAATCTGTTATGACGCTATACTTATTTTCGGTTCTTTCATAAATAATTTATTTAATCTACATGACCATTTTCGTTCTATTAAAGTTGAATGCAGGCTCCATTTAAATGAGTCTATTTTTCAATTTAAGTAGAACGAAAATTTGTTAGACGATGTTTCGTCTTATATCTATATTCCCTCCACTAAAGCTTTTTCATGCTTTTATCTTTCAATCTTTCACCTTCTGCTGAAACTCCCTGTCTATGGTAGTTGTACGTTGGTGATAGATGTAAAATGATCTGTCACTGATCTGCCATCTTTCACCGTATCTCATTTTATTGCAAATTTATCCTCTGTATCGGCGCATCTCTTGAGTAGCGGTGCTATGCGGACGCCGGACGTTGACAACCGATTTTTGAAGAATATGTTTCAGAAATGACTGCTGGCTCACTCGGTTCTGGTCAAATTCATCCATATTGATGAGTGCGAACCTATTTAGCGACAGTTCGGCATCCCGTTTATTGCTGAAATATGCCGTTATATCTGGTTAACTGTATACCGTTGATTGTTTTTCCAAATATATAATCTTCTCTTTATTGGAATCTTCTTATGTACTATCTCTTGCATTGGCTATTAATAGAAAACTTCCTTTCTTTCCTATGCAAAGTTTCTTTCGTCTAATAGAGAAGTTCCTTTTGGCTGTTTGTAATCTATAAATGAAAGCTTTGATTATATAAATGCAAGTTCTGTTTTTATAAACGAAAGTTTCATTTATAAAAACAGAACTTGCATTTATAGTTTGAATCAGGTGAAGAATAAGTTATCTATTAGTGAAAAGGAAGTTTATATGAACTTATCTATTAATAGTTCAGGAAAGAAATAGCTGTTCCTTTGAATGTGATAAGTGGTGAAAGATGAAAGATTGGGTGATTAGCAAAGATTTATTCTAGTGTGCTTTGAAAGACATATATTCAAGGACTATTGTTGACAGGAATGGGCAGGTCGCCTGATATGAGGATTAATTCATAAATTTTATCGAAAAGAAGAGAAAAGAATAAAATAAACAAGGGGCGTCGTAACAACCTATCCATAAAAAGACTATATTTATTGCAGCGAGAGAGCACTTTAAGTAATGCTTAAGAGGAAAAACGAAAAGTAGTATATATACTATATATTTTCTATTATTAATTACTTAAACACATTTTTTATGGAAGCCAAGAAATCAAAAAAGGCTGCAATTGAGAATCAACGGGGTTCTTGGTTGTTGATGGGTTTGGTTGTTGCGCTAGCCTTCATGTTCGTTTCGTTCGAATGGACACAACATGATGTCAGAGTTGCAGCACTATCACCAGATGATGAATCCATCTTTGTAACAGAGCTAGTTCCGATCACATTCCCTGAAGAGAAACTGGAACCGCCTCCTCCTCCCGAAACTAAGGTAACAGAATTGTTCGAAATAGTGGAAAACAATATGGAGGTGACGGATAACGTTTCTACAGTGTCAGAGGATATGAATGCAGTTCATGACGTTATTTGGATACCACCAGTGGTAGAAACAGAAACGGTAGTTGAAGACATTATTCACGTAAGTGTTGAAGTCATGCCGGAGTTTCCTGGAGGTACAGCTGCTTTAATGAAATATTTAGGTAGCAATATCAAATATCCGACGATTTCGCAAGAAACTGGTTCACAAGGAAAAGTCATTGTTCAGTTTGTAGTAGATAGAGACGGAACGATTTCTAATCCTGAAGTGGTGCGAGGGGTTGATCCTTATTTGGATAAAGAAGCTATCCGCGTGATAAGTTCTATGCCGAAATGGACTCCCGGAGTGCAAAATGGTAAGAAAGTTCGAGTGAAATATACTGTGCCTGTGTCATTCAGACTGCAGTAGTAACTTGGAATAAATGAATAAGGGTTGGTTCCTGCAAAGAACCAACCCTTTTTCAATAAAAAAATATATCTTTGTCGGGAGAATAAAAATACGAATGATTGTTTTATGAATCTTCTACTCTGTATAAAAAGACCTTTTATCTGGCTTTCCCGCTTCCGTCATCGTTGCGGATATGGTGTCCATTCCCCATTTGCTTTCAGTCTCATTACCGATGTAATTTATGAGAAGATGCCTTACTATGCTTATTCTTCCTTGAAAGAAGAACAAAAAAAGATGGTAAGAGAGTGTGGGTGGACCAAAGGTTCTCAAAAGGTAAACCGTTTTTTGTTCCGGTTGGTAAATAGAGTGCAGCCTGATACGATTATTGAGGTTGGGCGTCCTTCCTCGACAGCCCTGTACTTACAGTCTGCTAAACCATCGGCTTCTTATCTCTTTGCTTCCGATTTGTCGGAACTGTTTCTGGATGCGGATACTTCAGTCGATTTTCTGTATCTGAACGATTACCAAAATCCGGACTTATTGGAAGAAGTATTTCGGGTTTGCGTACACCGTACTACCCTTAAAAGTGTATTTGTAGTCCATGGTATCTGCTATTCCAAAGAGATGAAAGTGCTTTGGAAAAAGTGGCAGGCTGACGAAAGGGTCGGAATAACTTTCGACCTGTATGATGTCGGTTTGCTATTTTTTGATAAAACGAAGATAAAACAGCAGTATATCATCAACTTCTAAGAACCTTTGTACGTTTACCATCTATAATAGTAAAAAAGAAAGTTATGAAAAAGAGCCTTGTATATACAAAGACCGGAGACAAAGGAACTACCAGTCTTGTCGGCGGAAGTCGCGTTCCAAAGACTCATATCCGCCTGGAAGCTTACGGAACGGTGGATGAATTAAATTCTCACCTGGGATGGCTGCACACTTATCTGCAGGAGGAGTCCGACCGGGATTTTATCTTGAGTATTCAACATAAGTTATTCGCCATCGGTTCACACCTGGCCACCGACCAGGAGAAAATGCAACTGAAACCCGCCAGCATCATTACCCCCGAGCATGTGGAAAGTATTGAGCGGGAGATTGATAAGCTGGACGAGCAATTACCCGAACTTTGTGCTTTCATCATTCCCGGCGGAAGTCGTGGAGCAGCCGTTTGCCATGTTTGCCGTACGATTTGCCGGAGAGCTGAAAGACGCATTCTGGCTTTGTCCGAAACTTGTACAATTTCTCCTGAAGTATTAGCTTTTGTCAACAGATTATCAGATTATTTGTTTGTATTATCCCGAAAAATTAATTTTGATGAACAAAATAATGAAATATTTTGGGATAATAGTTGGAAATGATAGATTTTATTATACTTTTGCCGAAAAATAGAAAACGAGACAAATTTAGTATTCACTTAAAATACTCAAGATTATGTATTGGACATTGGAACTAGCATCAAAACTTGAAGATGCTCCCTGGCCGGCAACCAAGGATGAATTGATTGATTATGCCATGCGTTCGGGTGCTCCTCTTGAAGTTATTGAGAACCTCCAAGAGATGGAAGATGAGGGCGAAATCTATGAGAGTATCGAAGATATTTGGCCGGATTATCCTAGTAAGGAGGATTTCTTCTTTAATGAGGAAGAGTATTGATTAAAAAAGACCGAACATATAAGAATACCCGATAACCTTTGCAAGAAGGCTATCGGGTATTTTTTGTATAATAATGAGGCTGTTTTTTTAGAATACAGGCATCTGCCAGATGAATCCTACGGAAATCCGGTTGGTACTGTAATTCTCCTGTCCCAGCACTTTGGCGCGGGAGGTGAAATCATACGAACGTCCTACATACGTCACAAAGAAATGCAGGTTGGTTTCCATCGGATAATATTCGATACCGGTCAAATATCCCCAGGAAGTACGGTAATTGCCTTTCTCTATTCCTTCGGATGCCTTGCTCACGGAAGCCGTCTCATACATACCCTTCACAAACACATTCCATTTCGGCAGAAAACGATAATTACATTTGGCAACCACGGAAAGGTAATTCGCATCAAAGGCATTGTGTCCGCCCGGACGGCCTACGATACTGGTGATAATACCTTTGCGGTCAATATCCTCTTTTGAATACATGAAATCGACGAAAGCATTCCATTTGCCAAGATTCAACTCGTTACCTAAAGCATAATAATACATATTGTGACTTTTGGCCTCGTTCATGACAGAAGCCGACCAACGGGTCTTGAATACGTTATTGAAATTACCGTTCCAGTTCAAGGTGTAAACCAGCGGCATTTTGCCGGATTTCAGATCGGGAAGATTTCCTTCGGCATCTTCCGTTATTCCGTAAGTATTGTCGAACGAACTGTTGCGGCTGTTCAGTATTTGCAGGTTAAGTTGTTGTTCGGGAGTAATGTTATAACCTACATTCAGTCCGGTCATAAAGTTACTCATATAGTCGATCATATCGCTGTACTGATAGATGTCGATCGGGTTGAGGTCGAACTCGATACCACCGTATGCGGCACATTGCTTTCCTGCGAAGAGGCTGAACTGGTCATTCAGTTTGATACCGATTCCGGCATAGTCGATGGAAGTAGGCAGATTGTCAATCATGCCGTTTGCATCGTTCGAGCGGTTGAGGCGCTGGCGATAGCGGTAAGAAAGCCAGTTGTTGATATTTCCTTTGGCTTCGATACGGAGCTGGTGCATATTGAAGTCACCTTCCTGAAAACCATTTTGGAAATGAGCGTCAAAGCTTCCTTGCATATTCAGATAAAGATTGAACTTATCTGTCTTCTTTTTCACGTCTGTCAGTTCTTCAAATAGGGGAGTGTTCGGGTTGAATTTATCCTTCTTCTCCGTTTTTTGAGCATATACTCCCTGTATGCTGCCCGCGAGGAGCAACATAAATATCCATTTTTTCATAAGTAGGTCAGGCTTTTAGTATTCGTTAAAATATTGCTGAATTTGTTTCCAGTCAGTTGTTTTGGTTAGTGCAAGCATTAACAAAACGCGTGATTTCTGCGGATTCAGTTCCTGTGAAGCCACAAACTGATATTTGGCGTCGTCTACCTCTGCATCCAACGTGGTAGGACCTGTCGGGACACGGGAAGAACGGACTACAAGGATTCCTTTCTGACGGGCGTCTGTCAGTACCGGGAAGATATTCTGATGGATATTTCCATTTCCTACTCCTGCATGGATAATGCCTTTATAGCCGTTGTTGAGCATCGGAGTGACCATATCTGCTTCGATGTTGGAATAGCTGTATACGATACCTACTTTAGGAAGTGCGTTCAGATGAGTAACATCGAAAACGGATTGGGTGGTATGTTTTTTTAGCGTCACCTGATTATAGAATACTTTTCCGTTCAACACATAACCTAGCGCGCCGGAGTTGGGAGCTTGGAAAGTTTGCACGTCGACCGTGTTCATTTTAACCGTACTCTGTGCTCCAAGGATCAGTCCGTTCATGGCAACCAGTACTCCTTTGTCTTTGGATTCTTTTGCGGCGGCGGTAACTACGGCGTTATAAAGATTCAACGGGCCGTCGGCACTTAGAGCCGTAGACGGACGCATGGCACCTACCAGTACCACCGGTTTGTCACTTTTAACGGTCAGGTTCAGGAAATAGGCCGTTTCTTCCATCGTATCGGTTCCGTGAGTAATCACGATGCCGTCGATGTCCGGGCGTTTCAATAGTTCATTTATTTTTTTTGCAAGCGTCAGCCAAACCTGATCGTTCATGTCCTGCGAACCGATTTTGACAATCTGTTCTCCGGTCACGTTGGCGATGTCCTTAATTTCGGGCACGGCATCAAGCAGTGCGCCGATGGCAACTTGTCCTGCTGTGTAGCTGGTTCCGGTAGCTGAACTTCCTGTGCCTGCAATCGTTCCTCCGGTGGCAAGGATATGAATGTTCGGTTTGGCGGCAAATGCCATTGTTACAGAAAATAGTAGTGTGACTACTACCAGTCCAAAGCTTTTGAATTGTTTCATAACTGAATGATGTTTAGGTTAATAATATATGTATATTAAAATATTTGTATAAAGAGCAGTCCCAGGGCAATGGCAACAATCGTCGATACCAAGCCGGGCATCATGAACGAATGATTCAACACATACTTGCCGATTTTTGTTGTCCCGGTACGGTCGAAATTAATGGCAGCCACTACGGTAGGGTAATTCGGAATAAAGAAATATCCGTTCACTGCCGGAAACAAGGCGATCAGCATATAAGGCGAAATCCCCAACGCAATGCCCAGAGGCACAAGTGCCCGAACTGTGGCAGCCTGGCTGTATAGTAGAATAGACATCACAAACAGCGCGACACCAAACAGCCACGGCATTTGTTGCACGATCCCTTCAATAGAAAGAGTTAGCTGTCCCATATTTCCCTGAAGGAAGGTATCTCCCATCCAGGCAATACCGAAGATGGCAATCACTGCCTGCATGCCTGCCGGAAATACGGAACCTTGCGTTGCTTTGATTCCGTCAGTCTTGGTCACTAACAGGATAATGGCAGCAGCCGATAACATCACGATTTCGATGATGGAAGACATTCCTAATGTAACTATTTCCCCGTCGATCAGGAAACTGGGGCGCATTCCTTCAAAAGAACCGAAGAGTACGATAAACGCAGTTGCCAATATAAAGATAAGGACGGAAATCATAGCGGAACGTTTGTTCTTCACATCTTTAATCTCTATCTTTTTATTGTTGAATAATCCTTCTTTCAGACGTTTCTGATATTCGGGGTCTTCCACCAATTCTTTACCGACTTTCATAGAGAATAAAGCACCGACCAACACGCCGACAATGGTAGCGGGAATCGTAATCTTGAGAATGTCGAACAGAGTAATATCGAATCCGGCTAGGAGCCCGAGAAGTGCTACGGTAGCCGCGGAAATCGGACTGGCTGTAATGGCCTGTTGGGAAGCAATGACAGCAATACCCAGCGGACGTTCCGGACGGATTTTGGTTTCGGTGGCAACCTCCGCGATGACCGGCAACACAGAATAGGCGACGTGTCCCGTTCCGGCTACAAAAGTAAACAGATAAGTCACCAGCGGACTAAGCAAGGTGACGTGTGAAGGATTCTTACGAAGCAAATGTTCTGCCAGTTTCACCATATAGTCCAGTCCGCCGGCTGCCTGCATACAGGAAGCAGCCGAAATCACTGCGGCAATCATTAACATAACGTCGATAGGAGGCGCGGTGGGTTGTAAACCAAAAACGAACGTAAGTATAGCCAACCCAACTCCTCCCATCACGCCGAGGCCGATACCTCCCAAGCGTGCGCCAATAATAATAGCTGTCAGAACAAATGCTAATTGTAATATCATAAGATGCTGTTTTAAGTTCCCAACAAAGATAAGTGATTTCTCTCTTTGTATTTTCTTTTTCTTGTATTAACAACAAAAAAGTCTTTGAATAGTTTTTGCATATTTATTAAAACAATAACTAAACTCATTGGTTATTATAAGAACTAACGAAACTGTTATTATTATAAAACAACCGATATGGAACAAAATTTATCAAAAAAAACTCGTACGGAGAGTGACCTGATAGGTAGTCGTGAAGTGCCGGAAAGTGCACTGTACGGAGTACAGACGCTCCGCGGTATCGAAAACTTTCGCATCAGTAAGTTTCATTTAAATGAGTACCCTTTGTTTATCCAGGCATTGGCTATCACAAAGATGGGAGCCGCCGTTGCCAACCGCGAACTGGACTTATTAACCGAAGAACAAACGGATGCTATCTTGAGAGCTTGTAAAGAAATACTTGAAGGAAAGCATCACGAACAGTTCCCCGTAGATATGATTCAGGGAGGAGCGGGTACTACCACGAACATGAATATCAATGAAGTGGTTGCCAACCGGGCATTGGAATTGATGGGGCATCAGCGCGGAGAGTATCAATACTGTTCGCCTAACGATCATGTCAACCGCTCGCAATCTACCAACGATGCTTATCCCACCGCCATCCACATTGGACTCTATTACACTCATCTGAAATTGGTTAAGCATTTTGAAGTGTTGATAGAGGCTTTCCGGAAGAAAGGACGTGAGTTTGCGCATATCATCAAAATGGGACGTACCCAACTGGAAGATGCCGTACCGATGACTCTCGGACAGACCTTCAACGGGTTTGCGAGTATTCTTGAACATGAAGTGAAGAATCTTGATTTTGCCGCGCAGGACTTTTTGACAGTCAACATGGGAGCCACGGCCATCGGAACCGGAATCACCGCCGAACCGGAATATGCGGAGAAGTGCATTGCCGCTTTGCGCAAGATTACGGGACTGGATATAAAACTTGCCGATGATTTGGTGGGGGCCACTTCGGACACTTCCTGCATGGTAGGTTATTCGGGAGCGATGAGGCGTATAGCTGTCAAAATGAATAAGATATGCAATGACTTGCGGTTGCTGGCTTCCGGTCCGCGTTGCGGATTGGGCGAAATTAATCTGCCGGCTATGCAACCGGGCTCATCCATCATGCCGGGAAAAGTGAACCCGGTGATTCCTGAAGTGATGAACCAGGTGGCTTATAAGGTGATAGGAAATGATCTTTGTGTGGCCATGAGTGGCGAAGCCGCTCAAATGGAGCTGAATGCGATGGAGCCGGTGATGGCGCAATGCTGTTTCGAGTCTGCCGACTTGTTGATGAATGGCTTCGATACCTTGCGTACGTTATGCATCGACGGCATAACAGCCAATGAAGAAAAATGCCGGAGAGATGTGCACAACAGCATTGGCGTAGTGACAGCCCTGAATCCGGTGATTGGTTATAAAAATTCTACCAAGATAGCTAAAGAAGCATTGGAAACAGGAAAGGGAGTGTATGAACTTGTTTTGGAACATAATATCCTTTCCAAGAAAGATTTGGATACCATTCTGGAACCTGAAAATATGATAAAACCAGTCAAACTGGATATTCATCCCAACCGTTGATAGATAGTAAGTGGGAATCGATTCAATAGGGAAATCGCCGGGCAAGTCACTGATCTGCTCCGGCGATTTTGATTATTTGTTACTTTTATTCTATATGGGAATAATTGCTAACTTATCCGGTAAAATGGTTATTGTTCATTCTTTCAAAAACAGTGAACTTTGCAACATCATTAGTTATGAACTTAACAAGTAAATTTAGAACCAATTAAAACTATATGGATATGAATGCATTTGACGTTATTATTATCGGTTTTGGCAAGGGAGGGAAGACCCTTGCGGCAGAGTTTGCAAAGCGTGGGCGAAAAGTTGCCATTGTTGAACGTTCGGATAAAATGTATGGAGGAACGTGTATTAATATTGGCTGTATTCCGACCAAGACATTGGTTCATCAGGCTAAAATTGCTTCCGGTATGAAAGATGCTACATTTGAAGAAAGGAGTGAGTTTTATCGCAATGCCATTTCTGTGAAAGAAGCTGTGACAAGTGCATTGAGAAATAAGAATTACCATAATCTGGCAGATAATCCCAATGTAACAGTCTATACAGGTGTGGGCTCTTTTGTCTCTTCCGATGTGGTTTCTGTCCGTACATCTACTGAAGAAATAATGCTGACATCGAAGCAAATTATTATCAATACGGGAGCAGAAACAGTTATTCCTCCCATTGATGGAGTTGCGGGTAATCCGTTGGTTTATACAAGTACCTCAATCATGGAATTGACCGAGCTTCCCCGCCGGCTGGTTATTATCGGTGGCGGTTACATCGGTTTGGAGTTTGCGTCTATGTATGCTTCGTTCGGTTCACAGGTGACCGTACTCGAAAGTTATCCTGAACTGATTGTGCGTGAAGACCGGGATATTGCTGCAAGTGTAAAAGAAACATTAGAGAAAAAAGGCATTGTTTTTCGAATGAATGCAAAGGTTCAATCTGTGAAACATATCGAAGATGGAGCAGTCGTTGTTTTTTCTGATTCACAAACTGGTGAGGTGGTGGAACTTGAAGCTGATGCTGTATTGCTGGCTACAGGACGCCGGCCGAACACGAAAGATCTGAATTTGGAAGTGGCCGGAGTGGAGACGGATGCACGCGGAGCGATCATTGTGGATGAATACCTGAAAACAACCCAACCGAATATACGTGCCGTTGGTGATGTGAAAGGTGGTTTGCAGTTCACTTATATTTCATTGGATGATTACCGGATTATCCGGGAGGATCTGTTTGGCGATAAAGAACGGACAACCAATGATCGCAATCCGGTTAGCTACTCTGTTTTTATTGATCCTCCATTAGCACGTATCGGATTGAATGAAGAAGAGGCTCGTAAACAGAATTTGGATATTATTATCAAGAAATTGCCCGTTATGGCGATACCAAGAGCGAAAACATTGGGAGAAACGGATGGCCTTTTGAAAGCTGTTATTGATAAGAATACGGGAAAAATATTGGGCTGTATACTGTTTGCGCCTGATTCCAGCGAAGTAATCAATATAGTTGCTGTTGCAATGAAGACAGGTCAGGATTATACTTTCCTGCGTGACTTCATTTTTACTCATCCTAGTATGAGCGAGGCGTTAAATGATTTGTTTTCATAGTAGTAAGAATGAGTATAATCTTCTCCCATAAAGTTTAAAAAACATCAAAGTATCTGCCACCTGCAACAAAACGCTTGTAATGTATTAGTAAATAGGCAGTTGGAACGTTGCAGATACCTGTTGCAGATACGTTGCAGATAAAGTATCTGCAACGTATAATATAACTAAAGAAAAGTCCTTGATTTCTTTATGCAAAGCTATGGGAGGTTCATGGTATCCCTATAAAGAGACTGCAGTATCTACGTACGGAAACTGCGGTATCCATACATGGACACTGTCGTTTCCTGCCTTGGAAACGCTCGTTTCCTACGGTGGGAACTGGAGTTTCCCGCCTCGGAACTGTAATTTCTTTTGCTTGAAAAATAGTTAAGTCATGCTTCTACTCACTTTTGTATCAAAAGAAAATATGTACAAAACTACGGCACTTAGAAATAAATGCCGTATATTTGTACATAATAAGATAAGAGTGATATGGATGATAAATTGAGACTTCTGATAGAAGAACATGGAGGATATGTCACCCGTAAAGAGATTATCGGTAACTGTTATCTGTATTAATAAATCTAATTGCTTGAAACATATTGTTTTAAGCTTGTGAGCAAAGTGCTCTAATTATAGAATGTAAGAAGTTCAACTAAAATCAAGACGCTTATGACAAGGTATGAGAGTAAAAGTTACTCTCATCTTACTATCATACTTACTCTCATACCTGTAACTCCGATGAATAAAGGCTTTTCAAACGATTGATGAGAGTATGAGAGTAAAATTGCTTATTTATTTTTATTGGTGACGGATTTCAGTAATCAGAAATAAGAAACAGGATTATATTTTATCAAATTCATTTTAATACAGAACTTCCTATATTTAACGTGAGTTCGATATAAGAATAAATATATTTCACTTATAATTAGAAACATAGCGATCAAAGTATTAAATTTATAG
>NZ_JAJKHN010000125.1:0-14003 GCF_020982715.1 Bacteroides sp. 1_1_30 | reverse complement strand
GTCTCGTGGGCTCGGAGATGTGTATAAGAGACAGATATAATTTGGTTGATGATAGTAATCCGGTATTAATGAATATATATGTGAAATAAAAAAATACATTTTTTAGCGTTGTTTTGACCTATGATAAATGAGAAAGGTCAGTAGAGAACATGAACAGGAAATACTAAGTAAATGAGGATTAATTTATGCTTAAGAAGCTTTGTATATATATTCCATCTATCCTTGTTTTGTTATTTGTGTTAGAATGGCAATATGCAAGAAAGTATTTATTCTACGAAAAAAAAACTATGCTCCCTTTAGAAGTTGCTTTACAGGCGGCAGGTGGAAATAAAAAAGAACTTCAAAAAGTACTTCACTATTATAAGAAGAATCCTATTGATAGTCTAAAATATAAAGCAGCTTGTTTTTTAATAGAGAATATGCCTTTTTACATTTATTCTAGTGGAGAACAATTAGAGAATTATAAGTCTTATTATGCTTGGCTAAAAGTACGTAAGGGTAAAACTGCGCAACAAGTTTCGGATTCAGTCAAGAAAGTCTTTGGTGCAATGAAAGAACCTAAAAAGAAACGCGATATTATGGAAATGGATTCTGCATATTTGTGCCATAATATTGATTGGGCATTTAAAGTTTGGCAGGAGCAACCGTGGGGAAAGAATATTTCGTTTGAAACATTTTGTGAGTACTTATTGCCTTACCGAATAGGGGATGAACCGTTAACTTATTGGCGTGAGATATATTATAAGAAATACAATTCATTGTTAGATTCATTGCGGATGTCTGACACCTTGGATAAAGAAGATCCATTAGTGGCAGCCAGATATTTAATGGCGAGATTGCCGGATAAAAAGACATTCTTTACTTCTATAACTCCCTTTTCTTTCGGACATATCGGACCTGAATTTGTACAATATAAAGTCGGTAGTTGTAGAGAATTGGCAGATTTTGAGATTTACTTATTTCGTGCTTTAGGTATTCCTTGTGCAATCGACTACTTACCTGCACGTAATGATACGAATTTCGGGCATCTTTGGACAATAGTATGGGATAAAAACGGAGAAGGATATATGTCCGACTTTATGACATTTTTGACACGTGTTCGCAAATGTGCTTTGTATCGGCAGGGAGGAACTGCCAAGATATATAGATATACATTTAGTGTAAACAGAGAGTTACATGAACAGATGTCACAATATGGAGAGAAGGTACATCCATTTTGGCATATTCCTAAGTTTAAGGATGTAACTTTTGATTATGCGTATTCATACCAAAAGAATCTGGTCATTCCTTTGGAAAAGCAGTATAAAGAGAAAAGGAGTGGGAGGATTGCTTATTTATGTGCCAGTAATAGAGATCGTTGGATTCCGGTTGATTGGACAGAATACGATGCCGGTCATTTGGCTTTTCGATATGTTCGTAAAGGGGCAGTTTTAAGAGTTGCCACTTATGAAAAAGGATCATTACATTTCTTGACTGATCCTTTTTATCTGGATAAAGAAACTAATGCCCCTCACTATTATTCCGTCGGGAAAAAGACGCAAGATATGGTTTTGTATGCTAAGTTTAATCTTAAAGAAGAAAGTAGTTTTAGAAACAGAATGATAGGGGGTGTTTTTACCGGAAGCAATCATTCGGATTTTTCGGATGAAGATACACTGTTTATTATACAAAGTAAACCTGATCGTTTGAATACTACTGTAAAATGCTGGTCTGATAAAGAATACCGTTATCTTAGATATATCGGTCGACCTAAAGCTCATTGTAATGTTTCAGCACTCGCCTTTTATGAGAAAAATGATACTGTTGCTTTAACGGGAAAGATAATAGGAACTCCCGAACACGAAAAACAGAATGGGGATCATGACTATACCAATGTCTTTGACGGGAAAACATGGACTTCTTTTGATTATTCCAAACCCACCGGTGGATGGGCGGGATTGGATTTAGGAAAAGAAGTAAAAGTCGATCGTATAGTTTATACTCCGCGGAACAGGGATAATTATGTTCGACCTGGTGATGTATATGAATTATTCTACTGTGAAAGAGACTGGCAATCTGCCGGGACAATCAAGGCGACTGCCGATTCACTGGTGTTTCGGAATATTCCGGAAAATGCATTATTACTTTTACGAAACCATACTCGTGGAAAGGATGAAAGAATTTTTGTTTATGAAAATGGAGAACAACAATGGAGGTAAGGTTTAATATCAGACAAGTTGTAATGTGGAGGATAGTTTTATTTTCAGGAATTATCTCCTTGATATGTGCTTGTTCTTATTCCGGTAAGAAGGTGTGTCCTCCTTTTGATATTTCTTTCTCCGGACATACGTTGTTGGCTATAGCTCCCGGTTTTACCATAAAGGCAACAGAAGATACTTTAAATAAAACCTATCCGTGCTTAAGATCGGGGAAAATGTTTCCGTTGACGGGTATTTTAAAGGTGGATGGTAAATCTTACCGTTTTTTAGGAGGAGATTCGTTACGTATATCCTCTCTAGCCCCTCTTTCAAACGAGAACCTGGGATGGCAGGGAAAATATTCTTATTTATTTCCGGGCAGAGGATGGGAACAAAGGGAGTATAATGATTCTTTGTGGAATAAGGGTAAAGGTGCCTTCGGTTCGGAAAATGGGAAGTTTCAAGCCCATACAGTATGGGGAGCGAAAAATATATATGTTCGCAGGCACATTACCATTGCTAACAAAGATACTTTAAAAGAACGCAAAGTCTATCTCCGTTATATTTATGATGATCAGATAAAGCTTTATTGTAATGGAGAATATTTGTTAGGAGAAGAAGCATTTCTTCCTCAAACGGGATGCTATCGTTTAACGGATGAAACAGTAGCTCAAATTATTAATGGTGATAATGTTATAGCAGCTTATGGGGGTAATGCGGAAGGTACTGCTTTTTTGGATTTTGGTTTATATGTGGAAAATAAGACTTATGTTGATGTGAAACCTGCAATATTGAAACAAATGAATATGCAGGCTACACAGACTCATTATGTTTTTCAATGTGGAGATGTGGAGCTTCTGATTGATTTTGTTTCACCTTCCTTGTCGGAGAAATGGGATATGACAGGATGGCCTGTAGGTTTTCTTTCTTATCAGATTCATGCAAAAGATGAAAAGGAGCATACAGTGGAAATTCTGTTTGATGTAGATATGGAGTGGTTATTGGGTAGGAGCAAGGTGGATAGTTGGTGTGAACAGAATTGGCGTTTTGCCAAGTCCGACAGTTTATATTTAGCTATGGAGGCGAATGAATCAACTTTCTCTAGTGAGGATGGTCATGTTATTTTATCTCAAAAGTTAAGCGCAAAGAATGAGGATAAAGGTGCATTGCTAATAGGGTATGAGGAAGGGCAGACTTTACAATATGGGGGTGAAAGTTTGTCCCCTCTTTGGAAGAAAAATAGAACAGGCGAAATAAAAGAATTAATGAAATCTGTTGGAGATAGATGGCAGGAACTTAAAGAAGAATGCGATAAACAGGATTGTCAGTGGAGTGCCAGAGCTTTTCAAGTAGGTGGTGAAACATTTGCAGGGCAGATGCTTCCTTCTTATCGTAATTTTATATCTTCCCATAGATTTGTGTTATCATCAGAGAATAAAATATTTTGCTTTGGAGATACTTTAGGTAATATCAGGGAGGCTTATGAGAGTTTTTCTACTTTGCTCTATTTTAATCGTATCGACTGGATGAAAAGCCTATTGGATCCTATATTTGAATATTGTGAAGATAATCATTGGGTAAAGAGATATCCGCCTTATGATATAGGTTTGTACCCTATTATTAATAAGCAGGTAAAATTGGATGATAATGCAGTGGCGGTAGCTGCTGACATGTTGATGATGATGGCTGTGATTGTAGAAGTGGAACAGGATTTCAGTTATGCTGATGCACATTGGAATCTATTGTGTTTATGGGCGGATTATTTGCGAGAGAAGATGGAAAAAGACGTTTATCCTTGCGAAGGATTATTAAATGAGGATGATGAACGTGTGAAATGCGTGTTGGGGCTTATGGCTTATCGTAAACTAATTCAACTGAAAGAAAGCGTATGAGCAAAGTGAGGAAAATTTTGGCAATATTAGAGAATCTGGCATTTTTCGTATTTTGCATGGTGCTCATTCTCTTCTTGGTACAACTATTTTGTTTTACCTCGTTTAAAATACCTTCGGATTCTATGGAACCGGTACTAAAGGATGGAGATCGGATACTGGTTAATAAGATGATAAAGGGAGCTAGGTTATTTAATGTGTTTGCTGCTTTAGATAATGAAGACTTCACTATTCATCGGATGCCCGGATGGGGAAACTTTAAGAGAAATGATATATTGGTTTTTAATTTTCCTTATCAGCAAAATCGTTGGGATAGTATTCGAATGGACGTGATGCAGTATTATGTGAAGCGGTGTATCGCTCTGCCCGGAGACACATTGGAAATCAGAGGAGGATTTTATAAGATACGTGGTTGCAATGAACAGGTGGGGAATTATCAGGCTCAACAGTATATTGCAAATTTGCAGCATCCGAAGCAGCACGGGATTGTCTTTGGTACATTTCCATATAACAAACAACTTAAGTGGAATATTCGTGAATTCGGACCATTGCCTGTTCCACAGAAAGGACATGTGGTAGAAATGGACCGCACTACTTATCATTTGTATAAGCAATTGATAGGTTGGGAACAAAAGAAGAAATTGCGTCTGAAAGACGGACAGGTGTTATTGGGAGACAGTCTGATTTCTCGATATCGTTTTGAAAAGAATTATTATTTTGTATCTGGTGATAATATGGCTAATTCGCAGGATTCAAGGTATTGGGGGATGCTGCCGGAAGAATATATTGTAGGCAAGGCTACCCGTATCTGGTATTCAGAAGACAAATTTACGGAGAAACCTCGTTGGGATAGGATGATGAAGAAAATCAAATAAAGGCATATTGACTATCAGATTTAATATAAAATTAGTTACGTATGAAAAAGAAAATTTATTTAAAAATGGCTTTAGGAATTACATTACTAGTGATGATTGGTACTAATATTTGTAATTCGTTTAAAAAAGAGACATTATCTGATTTGGTTCTGTCTAATGTTGAAGCGTTGGCAAATAGTCGTGAGAATGGCGATAAGACTTGGACAGCTCCTAGGACAATTGCATGTGATTATCAGCAAGGTCCGTGGCATACTGCCAGCATAGAAAGAATATGCGAATTTTGTGTAACTCCTAATTCTTGTACACCCAGAGCTTGTGGAATGTAATTAAAAAATGAATAAGTGTATTATTATAATAATGGTAGTTTGTCTTACTGTGTCGTGTACTCATAATAAAACGTCTTTAAGTATCGGCCCCGGAGTTGTCTCTCTGTCTAGTCCACAGGACGTTATCGTTGAAATGACAGGAGAAACTTATGATAAGCTGGAAACTATATTGCAACAGGTATCTTACGTTAAACTATCGGCGATTCCTTTGTTAAGCCGTATTAAAAAGATCCAGATTGCGGATGAACGAATTTATTTATGGGATCTTGTAGTAGGCATTGTATGTTATGATATGTCCGGTGAATTGTTATTTCAATTGAATGCTAGAGGGCAGGGTCCCGGAGAATATACGGATATAAATGCTTTTGCAGTAAATGCTAGTTTGCATCAACTGGTGATTTATGATAATATGAAACAGTCGTTGATGTTTTATTCGACCGAGGATGGTAGGTTTGTCAAAAGTGAGAAGTTTAATAAACCTACACCGGCTGAAATAGCCTATTGGGGAGGATACTTCTTTTATCATAACCGTTTACATCGAAACTATCAAGATGATATTTCTTTGCATTATTACCTGTTAGCGTCAAAGGATGGCATTACCATAGGGAAACGATACTTTAAACATGAAAATAATAAAGAAGACTATCCATTTTCGCCTTCAGGACACAATTTGTATGATAATAATTCGAAGTTGTATTATTGTAGGGATTTTGATAATATTGTTTATCAGATTCATGAAGATAGTGTTGTTCCGCGTTTTCGGATTAATTTGCCGAACCCCTTGCCAGCATCGATGATAGAAGAGAGACCTAATGAAATGAGTTTGTTGCGTTCAGGATACTCCTTAGGTATAACTGATATATATGAGTATGGCGGATTATTGTTTTTTCGTTTTGTGAAGGATGGATATATTTGGTCTTGTTTATATAATGTAGAAGAGAGTAAACAAGTATACTGTGCCAAAAGGATTAAATTTCTGGATTCATCTTTAATTGATACGATTGACGGTATTTATAAGGATTGCTTTTACAGCATATTGACACCAGAGTATCTCGATTATGCTTTTTCTGAAAATCCTCTTGAGGATTATCCGGATTTATTTAAAACGTATGATGTAGAGGGAGATAATCCGGTTATTGCTTTTTATCGGGCAGTAGTCAGATAATTGAAGAACATGAAAGTCAAATTCAAGTTGATAAAAATTGAAAGGAAAGGTATGGCGGGTTTGATAGCACTCTTAGGAGTTGCGTTAATCCTGTGTGTAGTAGCTTTTCCTACTCCGAACGACATATCTGTTGGTGAAATGGCCTATCAAAAACTATGGTTGGGACGCATGACTGTTGTTTTTGCTGTGTGTTGTTTGCCTTTTCTTTGCTTGAATAAGAAACAATATCTGTCTTTTCCGTCAATAGTGACGTGGGTATTGATTATATTGGGAGGGATTGAAGCTATATGGGGCTTGAGGCAAATATATGGTTTCGCTGTTTCTAATCATTCCTTATATGCACTTACAGGGTCTTTCTATAATCCGGGACCTTACTCGGGATATTTGGCAATGATATTTCCGCTTTGCCTGCATGAATGGCTAAATTTGAAAGAAAAGACGGAACGTACATGGATAGAACAGGGAAAGTATTACATGGCATTAGGAGTGATGCTGTTGATTCTTTGTGTGCTACCTGCCGGAATGAGTCGTTCGGCTTGGATTGCCGCCGCCGTATCGGGCGCATGGGTGTATGGAATGCACATTTCATGGGGAAGTAAACTAAAGGAGATTAGAAAGATATATAAGAGAAAAGTTGTGTTGGCCTGTATTGCAGGAAGCATTATATTCATAGTGATTGGTTACTCACTTTTTCAGTTAAAAGCAACTTCCGCCAATGGGCGCCTGTTCATGTGGAAAATTAGTACTCTTGCTATTGCTGAAAGTCCTCTTATAGGACATGGAACTGGGAATTTTGTTTCAGCTTATGGCAGGGCACAGGAGAGTTATTTTGCAAACGAAGAGTATTCGGAAACGGAAGAATTGGTGGCGGGTAGTCCGGAATGTGCTTTTAATGAATATCTTCAAGTAGCAACAGAATATGGGATTCCTTTTTTATTTGTCGTTTTATTAATAATTGCGTTTTGTCTTTGGAAGGGGAGTAGGGAAGGACGAATAGGTCTTTGTGGAGGTATAATTGCAGTGTTGGTATTTGCTTTTTCTTCTTATCCGATGCAGATTCCCGGATTTGCAGTGACCTTCTATTTTCTGCTGGCTGCTTGTGTTATTGGACGCTCGAAGATAATGCTATTATTTTTTATTTCGATAATAATTCTATTAGGGGCATATTATTGGAAAAACAATCAATATGATGCATGTAAGAACTGGTATCGTAGTAAAATGCTCTATAATATCGGAGCATATCAATCAGCTAAAGAAGAATATGAGACGTTGTATCCCGAATTGAAGAATCGGGGAGCCTTTCTTTTTGAATACGGGTATTGTTTGCATAAATTGAAACAATATGATAGTTCGACTGTAGTTCTGGAAGAGGCAATGAAGCACAGTTGCGACCCAATGCTCTTAAATATTATAGGTAAGAACTATCAGGCAGTAGGAAAGTATGAGAAAGCGGAAGAGAGTCTGATTCGATCTACGCATCGACTTCCGGGACGAATTTATCCATATTATCTTCTGGCAAAGCTATATGCGGAGCCGGAATACCAACAACCTGAAAAATTAAAGCGTATGGTTGAGGTTGTATTGACAAAAGAACCGAAGGTTCAATCGACAGCCGTAAAAGAGATGAGAGTGGAAGTAAAGAAATTATTGAAACAAATAAACTGATAAATATGATGAAACACAATAGTACATGGTTATTGTCATGTCTGGCATTAGGGATTCTGATAACGTCTTGCTCTGGCAAGAAAAACGATGTAGATAAACAGGAACAAAGTGTTTCCACTGTTCTTCCTGATGCTAAGAATGAAATCACTACTCAAATACTAAAGAGACGTGATTTTCATCACGAATTGGTCAGCAACGGTAAAGTAAGTGCTCTCGGACAGGCTGATCTTCGTTTTGAGACAAGTGAAGTGATCGCCCGTATCTATGTGAAGAATGGCGAACATGTACATAAAGGGCAGAAATTAGCTGAACTGGATAAATTTCGCTTGGAGCAGAAGCTATCCCAAGCGGAAGATGCTTTATTGAAAGCCGAATTGGAACTGAAAGATGTATTGATCGGACAGGGATATACCTCCGAAGATTTCAGCAAAGTTCCTGTGGAAACAATGAGACTTGCGAAAGTGAAGAGTGGATATGAGCAGTCGAGATCTCAATATGAATTGGTGAAAAGGGAAACAGAACATGCTACATTGGTTGCTCCTTTCGATGGGATAGTGGCTAATCTGTTTTCTAAACCATATAATTTAGCTAATACTTCCGAGGTGTTTTGTACGGTTATTGATACCCGTGGGATGGAAGCTGATTTTACAGTGTTGGAGAATGAGTTGGCTTTTATTAAAACAGGTGATAAGGTGATGATTACTCCTTATGCCGGAGGAGATTCGTTTGAAGGCAGCGTATCTGAAATCAATCCATTGGTAGATTCGAACGGAATGGTAAAGGTGAAGGCTGTAGTAAACGGACAAGGAAAACTGTTCAGTGGTATGAATGTAAGAGTAAGTGTCAGAAGAAGTTTAGGGCAACAATTGGTCATTCCTAAAACGGCTGTTGTGTTACGCTCCGGTAAGCAAGTGGTATTTACTTTACAAGAAGGTAAGGCTATGTGGAATTATGTACATACGGGATTGGAAAATGCAACGGAATATGTTGTTTCGGATAAATCACAGAAAGGGATTGAAGAGGGGTTACTGGAAGGAGATACGATTATTGTGACCGGAAATCTGAATCTGGCACATGAAGCGGCAGTAAAGGTCAGTGATTAACGGGTCAGTGATGAGTGATTAGTGGAGTTAATTGATAGATAGAAAAACATGATAAAATTTTTAATCCAGCGTCCTATTGCCGTATTGATGGCTTTTACTGCCTGTTTCATAATCGGGCTAGTGACATATAATACTTTGCCTATATCATTGCTTCCGGATATTGCCATTCCGGAGATAACAATACAGGTGTCTGCCGCCAATACCTCTGCCCGTGAACTGGAAAACACGATTGTGAAACCTTTACGGGGACAACTGATTCAGGTGTCTACATTGAAAGATATTCATAGTGAATCGAGAGACGGAGCAGGTATGATCCATCTGTCTTTTGATTTCGGTACTAATACGGATCTTGCCTTTATAGAGGTCAATGAAAAAATAGACGCTGCAATGAATTATCTTCCCAAGGATACTGAACGCCCGAAAGTTATTAAGGCAAGCGCAACGGATATACCCGTGTTTTACCTGAATCTGACCTTAAAGAATGATAGTGCTTATAGTACGATAGGACAGCAGTCTTTCCTTGATTTGTGTGAATTTGCCGAATCGGTGATCAAGCGAAGGATAGAGCAGCTCGAAGAAGTGGCTATGGTAGACGTGACCGGATTGGTGGAGCGTCAGGTACAGATTGTACCCGATGAGGATAAGCTGGCTATGATGGGGTTTTCCATTGAAGATATTGAATCGGCTTTGGCTGCCAATAATGTGGAGCCGGGTAGTATGACAGTACGCGACGGATACTATGAATATAATATAAAATTCTCCACTCTGTTGCGTACCGCAGAAGATGTGAAAAATATATACCTGCGTAAGGGAGACCGCATTGTCCAACTAAAGGACTTCTGCAAAGTTACTATCGTGCCCGTAAAAGAAAAAGGCGTATCTGTGTCGAATGGGAAAAGGGCGGTGACGCTGGCTGTTATCAAGCAGGCGGACGAGAATATGGATAAGATGAAGCAGTCTCTGGTAAGGACGATGGAGCATTTTAGACAGGTGTATCCTGATATTGATTTTAGTATTAGCCGCAACCAGACAGAATTGTTGGATTACACGATCTCAAATCTGCAACAGAATCTAACTTTAGGTTTCCTTTTTATCTGTCTGGTAGCCGTCCTGTTTCTGGGAGATGTGAAATCTCCGTTGGTGATCGGACTTAGTATGGTAGTTTCTATCGTGATTAGTTTTGTTTTCTTCTATCTGTGTAATATGTCACTGAATATCATTTCCCTTGCCGGATTGATTTTGGCTTTAGGAATGATGATTGACAGCTCGATTATCGTGACCGAAAATATATCCCAATATCGGGAGCGGGGCTATTCATTGCGTCGTGCCTGTATAACAGGAACAAGTGAAGTGGTGACACCCATGTTGAGTTCTTCCCTGACTACCATTGCCGTGTTTGCTCCTTTGATTTTTATGAGTGGTATTGCCGGAGCTATCTTCTATGATCAGGCTTTTTCGGTTACAGTGGGATTGATGGTTTCGTATTTTACCGGTATTATGCTTCTTCCGGTGCTTTATCTGCTGGTCTATCGGACAGGTATTCATGCCCGAAAATGGAAATGGCTTTCTTTTAAATTCAATAACCCGATAAAGGATCACACATTGGATCGTTTTTATGATGCCGGGGTAGATTGGGTGTTCCGTCACAAAACGTTTAGTGTATTGTTTTGTGTTGTCTCCATCCCGCTTTGTGTATTCTTCTTTTTCTTTATCGACAAGCAACGGATGCCTGATATAGAAGAGAATGAATTGATTGCCCGGATCGAGTGGAATGAGAATATTCATGTGGATGAAAACAGGAGGCGCGTGGATGAGCTTTTTAGAGATTTAAAAGAACAGGTATTGGAGCACACGGCATCTGTTGGCAGGCAGGATTTTCTTTTGAATCGTGAAAGGGAACTTTCTTCTTCCGAAGCGGAACTCTATTTCCGAACGGAAACATCAGAAATAATCGCTCCTTTGCAACAGGAAATATACCATAAACTGAAAGAACGTTATCCGCTTTCCGTTATTTCTTTCTCTCCACCGGAGACTGTATTTGAGAAACTCTTTGTAACGGGAGAACCGGATATCATAGCCGAATTTTACACTCGTAATAAGGCAAAAGCACCGGAAGCGGAAACGATCCGGAGTGTGGAGCTGGAGTTAGCCCGTAGGACGGGAATTGCTCCTACAGGCATTGCTTTTGAGAACCAGTTGAACCTAAGTATCAATAAGGAGAAACTATTGCTTTATCGTGTTGCTTACAATGAACTTTATAGAGTTTTGAAAACTGCTTTCCGGGAAAATAGTGTGACTATGTTGCATTCTTACCAGCAATATCTTCCGATCAACGTTGCGGGCAGTGAGAAGACGGTGAATGAAATATTGCAGGAAACACTGATACAGACTGAACCGGACAGTAAAGGCGACAGAGAGTACATTCCACTCCGGGAACTGGTGACGGTTACTCCTGCCGAGGACTTGAAGAGTATTACTGCCGGACGTAACGGGGAGTATGTTCCTTTTGATTTTTATGGCGTACAGGACGGAAACAAACTGATAAAGGAGGTGAAACAAACGGCAGAAGATATGAAAGACTGGGATACTGGATTCTCCGGCAGTTTCTTTTCTAACAGTGAGATGTTGGATGAATTGGTGATCATCTTATTTATTTCACTGTTACTGATGTATTTTATTCTTGCCGCACAGTTTGAAAGCTTTTTGCAGCCTTTGCTTGTTTTGGCGGAGATACCGATTGACCTCGCATTTGCACTGCTTTTACTCTGGATTTGCGGACATACGCTGAATTTGATGTCTGCTATCGGGTTGATCGTTACCTGCGGTATTGTAATTAATGACTCTATTCTGAAGCTGGATGCTATCAATGAATTGCGTAAGGCGGGTGTTCCGCTATTAGAAGCGATACATGAAGCTGGCCGTAGGCGTCTACGACCGATTATCATGACTTCTCTGACTACCATTTTCGCAATGGTGCCACTGCTTTTTTCTTCGGATATGGGTTCGGAGTTACAAAAACCGTTGTCTATTGCTATGATAGGAACAATGTCGATTGGTACGGCGGTGAGCTTATTTATTATACCGTTACTTTACTGGTTCATTTACCGTAACAAGAAAATAAGTAACAGCTAGAAAGTAATAACTAATAGTTCTAAAATGAAAGTTATGAATAGATTAAAGAAAAGAATTCCTGTCTTCCTCTGTGTCTTCTGTATGTTTGGTGGTGAATCTTCACTTTGGGCACAGAAACACCTGGTATTGGATTTGAACAGGACAATTTCTCTTGCTAACGACAGTTCGCTGGAATCATTCCGTACGCAGAATATGTATTTATCCGGTTATTGGGAGTATAGGACTTTTCGGGCAAATCGTTTGCCTAGTCTGACACTGGATGTTACTCCGGCACAATATAACCGGGATATAACGAAACGATACGATTCGGGACAGGATTTGGATGTATACCGTACGCAACAGTCTTACTATGCTTATGGAGGATTGAGTGTAAAACAGAACTTTGATTTAACCGGAGGTACTTTTTATCTGGAATCGAATCTTGCCTATATGCGTAACTTCGGAAGTAACAGTGCTACGCAACTTACGAGTGTTCCCATACGAATCGGATATTCGCAAAGTCTGGTAGGATATAACTCCTTCAAATGGGAACGGAAGATAGAACCGTTGAAGTATGAGCGTGTGAAAAAGGAATTTCTCTATAATGTGGAAAAAGTGTCGGAAACGGCTACGAATTATTTTTTCTCTTTGGCTATGGCGCAGGCAGAATATAATCTTGCTAAAGAAAACTTGGCTTCTACGGACACATTGTATCGTATCGGGCAACAACGCCATCGAATTGCAGCTATCTCACAGGCTGATTTGTTGACATTGAAACTGGATCGCGTGAATGCGCAGAATACATTGCAGAATAAAGCAAGTGACCTGAAACGGGCTATGTTTTCACTGGCTTCTTTTCTCAATCTGGATAAGAATACGCAAATCAAACTGGAACTTCCTTCCCGCCCGGAGATGGTGGATATTCCGGTAGATGAGGCTTTGAGGTGGGGCAGGAATAATAACCCGCAATTGTTGGAACTGAAACAGAATGTACTTGAAGCGGAACGGAATGTAGATAAGACGAAGAAAGAATCTCGCTTTAACGCAAGTGTGAATGCCAGTATCGGTTTTAATCAGGTAGCGGATAACTTTGGAGATGTGTATCATAAACCGATGCAGCAGGATTTGGTGGCAGTCAGTGTTTCTATTCCGTTATTGGACTGGGGTGTTCGTAAGGGAAAGTATAATATGGCAAGAAATAATCTGAATGTAGTGAAGATCTCGGCACGTCAGGATGAGATTAGCATCGAGGAGGAAGTGATTATGACGGTAAGTGATTTTAATATCCAGCAGCAATTGATAGCCAGTGCGGAAGAAGCGTTGGATCTGTCTATACTTGCTTATAATGAGACTAAACAGCGTTTCATTATCGGCAAGGCGGATATTAATAGCTTGACTCTTTCTCTCAACAGGCAGCAACAGGCACAACGTAATTTTATCTCTGCCTTGCAGAACTACTGGCTGAATTATTATAAGATACGCCGGCTTACTTTATTTGATTTTGCAGCGAAGCTTTCACTTTCGGACAGGTTTGATTTTAATGGAGGAAAGTTGGTTAAATGATAATTTTGCGGAGTGCCCTGAAAGGGCTTAATTATATAGCGTAGGGCAACGCCCTACGTAAAAACGACAATCTGAATTTGCGCCCTGAAAGGGCATAATTGTATACGGTTCCGCCCTTTCAGGGCTTGT
>NZ_JAJKHN010000124.1:0-14147 GCF_020982715.1 Bacteroides sp. 1_1_30 | reverse complement strand
TGGGCAAAATTGCCATCGCATTCATTTATCTAATTTTCTAAAACAAGGAATCAGAGTTCAACTACTGATTCGCATTATTTAATATCTTCTATTAAAAACGTTTACTCTCCAAATATGTTTGCAAAATAATAGTAGCACTTATCTCATCCACCAATGCTTTATTTTGGCGGTCCTTTTTCTTCAGACCGGCCTCCAACATGGTACGATGCGCAAGAACAGAAGTAAACCGTTCGTCCACATATTCGACCGGAAGGTCCGGATAGCGCTTCTTCAGCGAACGAACAAAAGGTTCTATATTCTTCATATTCTCCGAAACCTCATTATTCATTTGCTTTGGCAATCCAATAATAATCCGCTCCACCGGTTCTTTAGCCATATATTCACCGATAAAGTTCAGAAGTTCATGCGTAGGCACTGTTGTCAATCCGTTTGCGATTAACTGCATAGTATCGCTCACAGCTATCCCAGTACGCTTTCTTCCATAATCTATTGCTACTATTCTGCTCATGGGGTACAAAAATACAAAAAAGACGCTTCCTGTGAAAGGAAACGTCTCTTTTATTCTATTATTTAAAATGTATATTATTCTTCAACAATAGCTACACGGCTTAACTTAGCATCATCATAGAACATGTTGCCTACGCCACCCTTGTAATCAACTTTCAACTGAGAAGCAGGAACACCGAATTCATTAACCATCAGGTCACGAACTGCTTCAGCTCTCTTCTTACTCAATTTCATGTTATATTCAGCAGAACCAGTACCTTTATCAGCATAACCTGTTACAGTAAATACTTTATCAGTTGCTTTGATACCTTTAGCCATAGCTTCGATATTCATATACTCTCTCTTGCTGATGTTGCTCTTTCCAATATTAAATACAACAACGTAACGTGGAATGAAACCAGCTTCTTTCTTAACGATCACTTCCGGTTTTTTGTTACGTGCTTCAACCAAGTCACGTTTCAAAGATTCATTTTCACCCTTCAGAGCGTTTACTCTGTCTCTCATGTCGTTCAACTGACTTTCCGGAACCATCGGTACAGTAGGAACAGCATCCCAACCACGTTTCTTGAACTTGTAAGTAACACCTACAGTCAGACCAGCCAATCCTTCAGGACCTGAGTTACCAAATGCGCCTTTCATCAAAAGTCCGCGCAATTCAACGTTAAGATCCAAAGCTGAAGACAGACGGAAGCGGTTGATCAAACCGGCATTGATACCCAGTTCATCATAACCCGGACCTTTACCTGTGTGTACGAATCCAGCACCTACATAAGGAATGAATGAGTACAGACGATCTTCTTTATAACCACAGAACATATTGGTAAGGTTCAACAATACGTCTCCGTGAAGGTTAACAACATTCCATTTTTCTTTGTAGTAACCATTAGAGTACTGTCCTCCGTCTACAAGCGGACCGTTAGCATAAGGAGTAGCACCTTTAGCCTGAAGACCGTTGTAAGCCACGCGTAATCCGATACCTGGAGTAAACCACTTACCTACAGCAATGTCAAGTGCCGGAGCAAGACGTTTTCCGAAGTCGGCTTTACCATCATTGTCGCCAAAATACATTTGTGCGCCAACGCCACCACTAATAAACCAGTTAGCACCAAAGCGGTTAGTTTCCACTCTATAACTCTTTGCTGCATTTTCTTTTTCTTGTGCAGGCAGACATACAGATGCTGCTGCCAATAAAATAAACAATAAACCCTTTTTCATCTCAATTTATTTTAGTAAATAATATATTTCAATTGTCTTACAGGATAGATACACAACCCAAATGTTCTACACCTGACTAAGAGACAATAAACGTCATTCTTCTTTCTAAATTTAGTGCAAATATAGATATTTAATATAACACAAACAAAAAAACACGTAAATTTTCATTCATTCATAGATTTTTATAGAGCGATAAAAGTCTTAGATAACTCCAGAAGGCATCTGAAAGGGGTTGTGACAAAAGAATTAAAACAAAAAAAATAGTCAATGATAAATAATATCACTGACTATTTTTCTTCTTTGTCTATATACTTTGTTAATATACCAGTTTTACATTGTCAACCCATAATGTATTTCCCGGAGAACCGATATAAGCTCCTCCATGACTGGATGTGAATTGAATATACATATGAGTCGGAACATCATTTTCATCTCCCCAGGCCACTTCGTGGATAGGCACGCTTTCACCCTTGCTGTTCACCGTATAACTTTCGGTTGCTTGCAGACGCATCATGTGCGCCTTGTATTCCGGACGATTCGTTATATCACCATACATAATCTCATAAGTCACATTATTTTTCCAGTCCGTAGAGTGATAATAATAAGTCACCATTGTCCCTATCCGTTTCGCATACACATTTCCATTGGCATCTTCCCAACGTTTTTGCAGCAACAGGATAGCTGCCGGATAATCTTTTCCGGGCACATCCGTAATCTTACTGAAACCGGTAGCACGAATACGATTCTCCCGGTCAGACATCTTCACCTTGTAATCAAACTGAAGAGCAACCGGTTTTTTTGTAAACGGAATACCCGTCTGCAGCATTTTCTGCGGATTTTTAGTGCCCTTAATCGGCTCATGCACCGAACCGGTAAAGATAGAACCTGCCGCCAACACTGTAATATTAACCAATCCCAGCACTTTCACACTTTCCATGCGTGTATCCAAACGAGCACAGTATCCATCTCCCCGCTTCTCCGGAAAGACCGAAGTATTAGTTTTCGTAATACCGGCCACTTTCGCCATCACATTCGAAGTAGCCCAAGGCGAACCACCCATATTCTTATAAACCTGATCTCCCTTGATCACCGACGTCGGCCCTATCGCATATACATTCTTAGTATTCCCACCAATAATGCTCGACTCCTTTATCTGACGGTCCACCCATTGATCCATGTCCCCGAAAGGAATCACCTCAACTTTATGTTGCGCCATCAAAGACAAGGAAGAAATAAATGCAACGAAACCTGTCATCAACAGGCGATGAATGCTTTTCTGAATCATCAATACTTTTCCTTTCTTTTTCTTCTTATAATTTATAATCCCATTGTTTCAAAGCAAAATCCCAGTTCTTTTCTACCAATTGAATCGTACGGTCATCATATTTATATTTATTCTTCTTATATCCCTTCTTTCCGCCCACGTATTTTTCTATATCGCTACGTGCTTCAGCAAATCCGGGGATAGAAAGAGACTTATAAATAGTTTCCGTCATGCCCATCGCATCCGCTTCGAAATCTTCAAATTTCACTTCCATCAGGTTACCTTCCGGAATAAACTTCTTATCCGATTCATACTTATGATAAAGCTTTGCATAGATAGAAAGGATATTTTCCTCCAATTGTTCATTGCTAACATCCTGCAATTTCAACGGCTGAATCGTATTTGTAAAGAAACTGCGTGTAGATTCGAATACAGTATACGGGTTACGCACCAGGTAGATAAACTTAGCATTCGGGAACATTTTCACCAATTCCTTCACCCTTCCGGTATGCGGAGGGTTCTTACTAAGGAATTGAGTACCATGAGTATTCCACAAAGAAATCTTAATCAATTTAGTGAACACCTCTTCAAATACCTTCAATTCGGCATCCGTTATGTCATCAAACAAAAGATATTTATCAGCGTACTCCTGCTGATACTTCGGCAGAAACCAGAAATTATAATAGGTATAAGGCATCATGTTCGACAAAGCAAACTCCTCTTCCTGGGGAAGATCCACTGCCAGTTCCATATTATCCGTCGGACGCTTATCCGGCATCAGCCAACTCATATTCTTTTTGAAGAAAGGTTGTCCCCACATCATCAGATGAGGAAATACAGTCTGATAAGTAGTGTTATACCCAAAATGCTTATCACAAGAGAATACATTATGTACAAACGTAGTTCCGCTTCGCCAGTGTCCCAGGATAAATACCGGGTCATGCTCCAACGGCTGATTAGCGAGCAGTTTCTCGTAACGCTTGTCCTGCAATGACGCCAATGGAGAAAGCAATCGACACACAGCCTTAGTCAATCGATATTTCCCCTTGTAGGCTGCATCAATTTCACGACCGGCAGTAATAGCCTTGAATGTCTTCCAGTCGGCACCTACCAATGTATTAATCGGAAGTTTATTAAATTCGAGTAATCCCACTTTATTAATTAAAAATTAAAAATCGAAAATTAGAAATGACAGTAAAACCATCATTTCCAACTTCCAAATTATTGTTTAACAATCTATTTTATTAGTCGTACGGCCAAGCCCTGGCGTTCCAACTCCTTCACAGCTTTTTCTACCGCTTCATAATGTTCCGGAGCAATTCCCAGCTTCGTCATATCCAATACCGGCACATCTTCCGTGTCACTCATATCTTTCATTTCCACCCGGTCGATAATCATACCTACCGCAGAAGTATTATCGGTGATCGGGTCAATCAAGATAAAGGAACCGCACGATTTATTTTTCTTATAAGGATCAAAGAACAGCTCTTTAGCCGTAGTCAATACCACGCGAGCAATCTGATTCAATTGCAAAGGCAAAGTTTCTTTGGTCAACTGGCCATTCTCCAGAGACAGATGTTCCATTGTATTCACATCCACCTTGTACTTTATTGTATCGATGCGCGTACGGCTCAAATTGGTAGTCTGTTTAATAAAGAACGATTTATTAATATCCATCGGTTCTTCATCCATCCAAACCATCATCGCTTCAAAATTACGATCCACAGTCGGCAGATTGTCAGGATGCACCAACATTTCACCACGTGACACGTCAATTTCATCTTCCAGCGTCAAAGTCACAGACTGCGGTGGGAAGGCATAATCCAACTCTCCGTCATAAGTCACGATGCTCTTCACCTTAGAAGTTTTTCCGGAAGGAAGTGCCATCACTGTATCGCCTTTGCGAACAATCCCCGATGCCACTTTACCGCAGAATCCTCTGAAGTCCAAATTCGGACGAAGCACATATTGAACCGGGAAACGGAAATCCGTAAAGTTGTGGTCATTGTCGATATGAACCGTTTCAAGGAAATCGAGCAAAGAAATCCCCTTGTACCACGGAGTACGTTCAGACTTATCCACCACATTATCCCCATCCAATGCAGAAAGAGGAATACAGTTTACGTCCGGAATACCCAACGGAGTAACAAACTTCTTATAGTCAGCCACAATCTCATTAAAACGCTCTTCCGAGAAGTCCACCAAGTCCATCTTGTTGACAGCCAATACCACATGCTTGATCCCCAGCAAAGACACCAGAAAAGTGTGACGACGAGTCTGGGTAATCACTCCCGTGCGGGCATCCACCAAAATGATAGCCAGGTTAGCCGTAGATCCGCCGGTAATCATGTTACGGGTGTACTGTTCGTGTCCCGGAGTATCCGCGATGATAAACTTACGGCCATTAGTAGAAAAATAGCGATAAGCCACATCAATTGTAATTCCCTGTTCACGTTCAGCCTTCAAACCATCCAGCAATAACGCATAGTCAATATGCTCACCTGCATTTCCTACACGCTTACTATCACGTTCCAGTGCATCCAGTTGATCTTCATACAATTTCTTACTGTCAAACAACAAGCGTCCGATCAATGTTGATTTTCCGTCATCCACCGAACCCGCCGTCAACAGTCTCAATAAGTCTTTCTGTTCATCCTTGTCCAGAAAAGCTTTTATATCTAATTTATTATCTGCCATTACTAGTTACAATTAAAAGTATCCTTCACGTTTCTTTTGTTCCATACTACCCTCCTGGTCAAAGTCAATCACACGGGTAGTACGCTCACTCTTGGTGGTAGTCATCATTTCTTCCACAATCTCTTCGATTGTAGCAGCTCCGCTTTCCACTGCCCCAGTCAGAGGCCAGCAGCCCAACGTACGGAAACGCACCATCTTCATTTCAATCTGATCCCGGTACTTTTCAGGCAAACGCTCATCATCTGCCATAATAATATTACCATCCAAATTAATCACCGGACGTTCCTTAGCATAATAAAGCGGAACAATCGGAATATTCTCCAGACGAATATACTGCCAGATGTCCAACTCTGTCCAGTTACTAATCGGGAATACACGGATACTTTCCCCCTTGTGCACACGGGCATTATAAATATCCCACAATTCAGGACGCTGATTTTTCGGGTCCCATTGATGAAATTTATCCCGGAAAGAGAAAATACGTTCCTTCGCGCGTGACTTTTCCTCATCGCGGCGGGCCCCACCAAATGCTGCATCAAACTTATATTTATCCAGCGCATGAAGCAATGCCTGCGTCTTCATCAAGTCTGTATGCACTTTACTTCCATGCGTAAAAGGTCCTACCCCTGCATGAAAAGCCTCCATATTACTTTCCACGATCAGATTCCATCCGTACTTCTTCGCATATTCATCACGGAACTGAATCATCTCCTTGAATTTCCATTTCGAGTCGATGTGCATCAATGGGAATGGCACTTTACCCGGATAAAACGCTTTTTCAGCCAAGCGTACCATCACCGAAGAATCCTTTCCGATACTGTAAAGCATCACCGGATTCTCAAATTCCGCCGCCACCTCGCGGATGATATGAATAGACTCGGCTTCGAGTTCCTTCAAGTGGCTTAATTTATATTCTTCCATTATTTTTAAAATTATGAATTACGAATTATGAATTTGCTGATAACCGCATACTAATTCTTCATCCCTAATTCCTCATTCTTCATTTTATACTCTTCACTTTTGGCAAAACAAGCTCCAACAAACGGTTCACCGATTCCTCCAAAGTCAATTTGGAAGTATCCAGTGACAAAGCCGGATGTTCCGGAACCTCGAATGGTGCGGAAATTCCTGTAAAATTCTGAATCTCCCCTTTCCGTGCCTTCGCATATAAGCCTTTCACATCACGTTTCTCACACTCCTCCAACGGAGTGCTAACGAAAATTTCCAGAAAATCATCCTTACCGATAATATTCGCAGCCATTTCGCGAATATCATTATTAGGGCTGATAAATGCAGCAATCGTAATGATGCCACTATCCAAAAACAGCTTAGACACTTCAGCTATACGACGAATATTTTCCACCCGGTCCGTTTCGGAAAATCCCAGGTTATTATTAATTCCACTACGGATATTATCCCCATCCAAGATACGGCAAAGCAATCCGCGCTTATGGAGTTCACGTTCCAATGCAATAGCAATCGTGCTCTTTCCGGAACCGCTCAATCCGGTAAACCAGATCATCACACTGTGTTGCCCTAAAAGTTCTTCTTTATCCTGCCGCGTCATCATGCGGTCAAATATCGGATATATATGGTTCTTTTCTTCCATTTACAGATTTATTTATTAAAAGTTCCAGATCAATGGGATCAGGATAATAGATATTAAGAAAGTTATAATATTAAGCGGCAAACCGATACGTACAAAATCCGTAAACTTATAGTTACCGATACCTTGCACAATCAGATTCGTTTGATAACCGATAGGCGTTGAAAAGCTGGCAGATGCAGCCATACAAATCACCACAAAGAAGGGCGTCGGACTTACCCCTAATTGCGCAGAGATTGACAATGCCAAAGGAAAAGCCAAAGCCGCTGCTGCATTATTAGTAATCAATTCCGTAAACAAATTCGTGATAATAAATACCATGGCGAGCAATACGTGCGGACCATAATCATCACTCAATCCGATAATAAACTTCGCAACGCTATCCGCCACACCGGAGTTCACCATCGCCTTACTGATAGCAAATGCACAAGCAATCGTAATCAATATATCCCACGAAATATATTTAGTGTATTTACGAGCAGGGAACAGATTTGTCCATGCCATAATAATAGTAGTGATAGACACAAAGAAAAACATATCCAACTTGATATCCGGAAACATCTCCTTTGTTACCGGAAGCTCACCCACCGTTGCACCCACAATCATCAGAACCAATAACAGCAAAGCAAACCAACGTTTTTTCTTTCCGGTAGTATCCGGTTCATTTCCATTCGTCAACAAGACAAACACAGAAGACTCACCCCACGTAGGAATAAATGTATCATCAGCCATCACAACCAACGTATCTCCTTCATGAAGCACCACATCATCCAGATTTGTTACAAAACGCTGTCCATTACGCGTCTTGATTTCTTTTACTTCGGCACCATAATGACGTTGAAAATTAAAATCTTTCAGCTTTTTATTAATACCGGGAAAGCGAGCCCCCAAAACAGCCTCTACCCGATGCAACTTCTCCCCCTCTTCTACTTCTTCATCCGGCACAGCCGTGTCCGGACGCGCATCCGGCAAAAGACGCTTGGAAAAAAGAAATATATAAATAATTCCGGCAATAGCGATGAATATTCCCACCTTTCCGAGTTCGAACATGGAGAAGCCTTCAAATCCGGCTTCCAATATCATTCCATGCACCACCAGGTTAGTAGAAGTACCGATCAATGTACAGATACCTCCCAAAATAGTCACATAAGAAAGAGGAATCAGAAACTTCGTAGCCGGGAGATTCACCGATTTAGCCCAATGCTTGATAATCGGGGCAAAAATAACCACGACAGGCGTATTATTCAGAAAGGCAGAAATAAAAGCCACCGAAGGCAAGATACGCAACTGTGCTTTAAACACCGTTGTCTTTCCCTGCGGAAGCAACTTCTTAATCACTTGTCCCAGTGTACCCGACTGACGAATACCTTCACTCACCAAAAACAGCAGAGCAACGGTAATCATCCCTTTATTACTAAACCCTTCCAGCATCTCCTTAGGAGTCAGAATGCCGGCACACAGAAACAAAACCACTACCGAAAAAAGTATCATGCCCGGACGCATCTTGTCTGCTACCAAAGCCGCTACCATTCCTAATAGGGATAATAGTACAAATACGATTTCAAATGTCATATAAACATTATTTAGTGTTCTCTTTTTGGCTCAACGATAAACCACGGATTCAATAAATCCTCCTTATTATATCGTAGAGGTTCTTCCTTTCCAGCCTGATATACTTCCATCCCGGCGGCACGGGCTATCGCATGCCCTGCAGCCGTATCCCACTCCATCGTCGGAGCGAAACGCGGATATACATCAGCCTTTCCTTCAGCAACCAGACAGATTTTAATAGAACTTCCACTCGAAATCAACTCCACACTGCCGTGTTTCTTCTTTAAATCTGCAATATATGATTCTGTTTCAGGCGACAGGTGCGAACGTGAAGCAACCACAATCAGATGATCGTGCACTTCCTTCAAAGGTAACCGTTCCGATTTCGCAACCAGTTCTTCCAATGCCACGCCGTCACCTTCCAAACCGACAATACCGGAACATTTATAAGCCCCTGCACCCTCAATCCCGAAATAAAGTTCTTTTTTCACAGGTACATAAATAACACCGAACACAGGCACAGAATTCTGCACCAAAGCGATATTTACCGTAAATTCTCCATTACGCTTAATAAACTCCTTCGTTCCATCCAGCGGATCTACAATCCATAAAGTATCCCACTCACGTCGAGTCTCATACCCTAAATGCTTCCCTTCTTCACTAAGAACAGGAAAAGGAGTATCATTCAGAATAGCCACAATTGCTTCATGCGCTTTTCTGTCTGCTATAGTTAGCGGAGAGTTATCGGCCTTTCTCTCTATTTCAAAGTCCGATGCCGGATCATTATAAATAGAAAGAATCTTTTCACCTGCTTTTAAAGCCGCGTCGATAGCAGCCATTACATATTTTTGTTCCATTCAATCTCTAAATTAATGCCCTATTCACATTCAGGCAATACATTCTCCAAATTAAGAATTGACAAAAGTAAAAACTTTCTTTGCTATAAAAGTTTCCCTCCTATCATTTATAACTTCTTTTAGTAGAAAGATAAAAATATCTAAACGAAGAAGTCACTCATTTTCAATAAAAAAGCAGTAACTTCCCAGTTACCGCCTTCTTATTCGGAAAAAAACGTTCGTTCTTTCCAATATATATTACCAAAAAGAAATCAATATACGCGATACAGCAACCAAGCCCCCTGGAAATCCGAACGGTTCGGATATTTAGCCTTGAATGCGTCGCGAGCTTCAGCAGCAGCAGCCTTATCAGCAAATGAATTCACGATAACGCGATACATTGCCTTGTCAGCATTAAATGCAATCGTAGAGTGATATCCTTGTCCATCCAACCAATCTTTCAGGCCTTCAGCATTCGCTTTCACACCAAAGCTACCTGCTACGATGCTATAATCTTTCAACCCTTCGTTGCCGGAAACCACTGTAACCTTTTCCTGACGAACGCCGGATGTATCTGCCACTTTAGTAGTTGTCACAGGAGCTGCAACCACCGGAGTTACTTCTACCGGAGCTTCCACCTGCGGTTCTGCCAATTCTTGCTGTTTCGCTTTTTCGTAAGCTTTCTTATAGGCACTTTCGCTGGATTTACAAGATGCAAATGCTAGCACCAAGCATACTCCCATTCCTAATACGACTAATTTTTTCATAATCCTATACTCTGTTTTAATTAATAATTCAATATTTTCGTCTATTACATTTAGTTTCGGGCAACAAAATAATAGAAATTTTATCATCCGGCAAAGAAATCCGTCAAAAAAACATCTATTCCGGCTTTTTCTTATACGAAATAGTACCCGTTGCCTGATAAGTAGGCATCAAAAGCACCTCCGCAATCTGAATATGCGCAGGAGCCGACGCGGCAAAATAAACTGTTTCCGCAATGTCATCTCCCGTCAACGGACGAATCCCTTTATAAAAATTATCGGCAGCTTCCTTATCTCCCCGGTAACGCACCACTGTAAAGTTTGTCTCCACCATTCCCGGTTTGATGTTCGTCACTCTCAACGGAGTATCCACCAAATCGATCCGGAGTCCGTCCGAAAGAGCCTTCACGGCAGCTTTCGTTGCGCAATACACACTCCCACCCGGATAAGCGGCATCACCGGCAATAGATCCGATATTAATAATATGTCCGCGCCCGCGTTCTACCATACCGGGAACCACCAAACGCGTCATTGCCAGCAATCCTCTTATATTCGTATCGATCATGATATCCCATTCATCCAGGTTACCCTCGAATTCCTTATCCACACCGATCACCAGCCCGGCGTTGTTCACCAACACATCAATCGCCTTCCATTCTTCGGGCAATGATTCCAAAGAGGCGGCAGCCAGCTTCCGGTCGCGCACATCAAAGGGCAATATATAAACCCGTACACCATGCGTCGCTTCCAGTTCAGCTTTCAGTTCTTCCAGTTTCGAAACGGTACGGGCATTCAGAATCAGATTCCATCCCTCCTTCGCAAATTTACGGGCACAACCTTCGCCAATTCCGCTACTGGCACCGGTTATAAAAACAATCTTAGCTTCCATTATGTTTTGATTTACAATATTCGAAAACAAAAGTACGCCTTAACCTTCAAAGGTTAGCTACGAAAGTCAGTTAAATAAGATTAAACCATAAAAGAAAAAAAGAATTATAAAACGTAGCAAAAAATTTCAGTTTTCACGAACAACCTTTCCATAAAAATGTTATATTTGTTGTATCATAATCATTTTAAACATTATACATTATGAAAGGATTGAATGTTTTAGCAGCTTTTCTGGGTGGTGCAGCCGTAGGCGCAGCCCTTGGTATTTTATTTGCTCCTGAAAAAGGAGAAGACACCCGTCACAAAATCGCAGAGATTCTTCGTAAAAAGGGAATCAAACTGAATCGCAGCGAAATGGAAACTCTCGTTGATGAGATTGCTGCGGAGATGAAAGGAGAAATAGCAGAATAAGTGAGTAATCAAAGACTAAAAACAGAGCGACCATGTTTGCAGACGATAAAAGTATTGAGAATTTTCAGCAGTTGTTTTTCGAGTTCAAGAAATATCTAGAGCTTCAAAAAGAATATACCAAATTAGAATTGACGGAGAAGTTAACCATACTTTTTTCCACGTTAATTATGATATTAATACTTATTATCCTTGGCATGGTGGCTCTGTTTTATCTGCTTTTTGCTCTTGCTTATATATTGGAGCCTTTAGTGGGCGGTCTGATGTCGAGTTTCGCCATCATTGCAGGCATCAATGTTGTTCTCATCGCCCTGGTTATTATTTTCCGCAAGCAGCTCATCATTTCTCCGATGGTGAACTTCCTCGCTAATTTATTTTTAACTGATTCAAATAAATAAATTATGAATGCGCAGACCCCGCAGAAATTTACATTAGAAGAGATTGCCGAACGTAAAAAAAAGCTTTTAAATGAGATCCATGCTCAAAAAAAGGCCATGACAGCTACTACACGCGAAATATTTGCCCCACTTGCTCCGGCAACCAATAAGGCGGATGCAATCATGCGTTCGTTCAATACCGGTATGGCTGTATTCGATGGCGTAGTGATGGGAATCAAGATTATGCGGAAGATACGGGCGTATTTTAGGAATTTGAAATAAAAGGAACTACTCTTCCACTATCCATTTTTCTATATTTCTTGTTTGCGAACTAAAGTTCACACCCACTTTAAAAAGCTTACGATTATCCGCTTCAAAAGGAAGTGAATAATGTTTCTCATTAATCTGTTTCAGGGCTTCTTCTGCCGTACCATTCAGTTTAAATTCCATGACATATATAAATTTATCCGTTTGCAACACAAGGTCGATACGCCCTTCGCTTGTATGATATTCCACTTTAGTATAAAAGCCCACGAGTTTGAAAACGATAAAAAGCACATTTTCGTAATGTAACTCCTGCTCGCGAATCACGTCATAACCAGTGTCCGCAAAGAAACTTTGCAGCCGTCGGAAGAAAGAGTTATAGTCACCGGAACGTACTTCACGGACAAACTTCTGAATTTCAAAAGGAGACTCCACCTTATTTACGTTCGCATAATAAGGAAGTAAGAAACGGACAAACCCCTCTTCCACTTCACGATTCGGAAAACCTAAACGGTATATGCCAAACTCTTCGTCATACCCCTTAATGGTAAGATATCCGCTCTGATAAATCACTGGAATGGGATTACTAGATTCCGAGTCGATACTGTTCAACACCTGTTCGTCTGTTTCCTCATGAGCCATCCGTTCCAAATCATAGTGATGCTTCTTCAACAAGTTCACTAGATAAGTGGGTGTCCCCGTCTCAAACCAGTAGCTGCCGAACTTCATCTTATCAAACGTGTTCAACAGACTGAAAGGGTTATAGATCCCGATGGTATGTTCCATAAAGTGGTAACCATCATAACATTCTTTCAATTCTGCGCACACCTGCTCATAACTCATCTTCTGCTTTTCTGCCAACTGATGCAATTCCTCCTCCAGGTTGTCATGTATTTCTTTCTCCGTGATGCCGCAAATATCCACAAAGCGTTCATCCATTGAAATATCCTTCAAGTTATTCAAGTCGCTGAACACGCTCACCTTGCCAAATTTTGTCACCCCGGTCAACAACGCAAACTTGATGCAGCCGTCCATCGTCTTCAAAGCTCCGTAGAAAGGCTTCAACGTATCCCGGAATTGCTTCTGTAAGTCCTCATTGCCAATGGCCTGCAGCATCGGCTTGTCATATTCATCCACCAGAATAACTACCCGTTGTCCGGTCTTCTGGCAAGCACGCTCTATAATACCGGCAAAGCGTAGGGAGAACGAACGTTCCGATGGTTCGGCACCATAAAGTTTTTCCCAAGCGGTCAACGATTTATCTAGAATATTATCCAGACTCTCCAAAGCATCATACTTCTCGATATTAAGGTCAAGATGCAAAATTGGATGTTCTATCCAATCTTTTTCGAGCTTCTCCACCATCAGTCCCGTAAACAGTTCCTTCTTCCCTTGAAAATATGCTTCCAAAGTAGAGATCAGCAGACTCTTTCCAAAACGTCGCGGACGACTCAAAAAGTAATAACTCCCGGTCTTTACCATTTGATACATCAAGGCCGTTTTATCAACATAGAAATAACCGTCTTGACGGATTTTCTCGAAGTTCTGGATACCAATAGGATATATTTTATTGCTCATACATGTACAACCTTTTAATTATGGTGCATACAAATATACAGCTTTCATTCTATAACACAAAGCTAGCAGTGATTTTAATTCTATGATAGAAAAAACTTTTAGATGAGCTATATTCAGGAACAGAAGTTGCAAGCGTATTTCAATTAGAATCTTATATTCTTGGGATTTATTCGAGCATCTTCAAGTGATAAT